>JAJZEE010000058.1 GCA_021805735.1 Bacillota bacterium | reverse complement strand
TTGTTGCAAAAACAACCACTGCTTAGACAGTCGAGTGTCATCGGGGGATCGCTGTTTGGCGCCTTCAGTGTATTGTGGACCGTACTCGCCTTTCGCCTGTCTGCGAGCCCGTATCATTTTGGGAGCGCCGTCGTTGGCCTGTTTGGTCTCGTCGGCATTGCGGGAGCGCTCGGCGCGCCCTTCACAGGGAGGATCGCGGATCGACGGGGACCTTATTTTATGGTCGGCGTGGGCATTTCGCTTGCACTCGCCGCGTATCTTGACCTGCTGCTTGGGGATGGTGACCTGCTGTTACTGATTGTCGGTGTCCTGGCTCTCGACTTTGGCATTCAGGCCAGCCAAATCTCCAATCAGGCCCGCATCTATTCCCTTGCGCCAGAAGCGCGTAGTCGTCTGAACAGCGTGTACATGGTGGCCTATTTTATAGGTGGAGCCTGTGGATCAGCGCTTGGCGGCGCTGCGTACGGAGCATGGGGTTGGGCGGGATCCTGCGCGACGGGTCTCTGCTTCGTTCTGGTTGCGCTTGTCGCGCATCTGGCGCGCCGACCTGTCCAGGCACTTATATCGTGACACCCCTGTACATCAGCCACAATATAAATACCGCCCACAAGATGGAGCACACGGGCGCCAACATCCGAAATGACTTGTGCTTGGTTTTGTGATGAAAGGCCGCCATCGCGATCCAGGCGCCGGGGGCGCCTCCGGCAACCGTGAGCGCCAGCAGGGTTCGTTCGCGCACACGACGTTTGCGCCTCCGCCTGGACCGACGCTTGTCGCTGAGCATCATGAGCACCGAAACGACGTTGACGACCGCCAAGTACGGAAACAAAAGCGCGCCGAACGACATTTCAATCACTCCGATCCGAACATGTGTTTGCGCTCGCTGGACATGTCGTGCTATACTCTCTCTAGCAAGACTTGGTTGGAGAGGAGACTGCGCTTATGGTCCGAGCCAATGCCAAAGCCAAGCAGGAAGCTATACTCTCATACATTAAACAGGCGGTGAGCTCCCGGGGTTATCCCCCGTCGGTTCGGGAGATCGGCGATGCCGTCGGATTGACCAGTACATCCACGGTGCACGGCCACTTGTCGAAACTGGAGCAACGTGGGCTGATTCGGCGCGACGCGACAAAACCCCGGGCGATCGAGATCATCGACGACACGTTTCGCGCGCAGGCGGGGCAAGCCGCGGTTCCCTTGCTGGGCAAGGTTACTGCAGGCAATCCCATCACGGCGGTGGAAGACATTGAAGAGTATCTGCCCGCGCCGCCTCACGGGCACGACGGTCACGACATCTTCGCCTTGCGGGTAGTGGGAGACAGCATGATTGACGCCGGGATCCATGACGGCGATATCGTGTACGTCCGTCGCCAGAGCACGGCAGACAACGGCGACATCGTGGTGGCCATGACCGAAGACGACGAGGCGACAGTGAAACGCTTTTTTAAAGAGAAGGACCATATCCGGCTGCAGCCGGAAAACAGGATGCTAAAGCCGATGTTATTCCGGCGCGTCACCATATTGGGCAAGGTCATCGGTTTATGGCGCGCCTTGCCCTAGCGCGACCTGCGGGGCAACGGATCGCGACATGGTCTCAGCCAATCGCCGCAACGTCTGTGCGGCTGCTTCGACGTTGCGGAACTCCGGCGCCGCGACGTTGCGAACCTGCGACGCGCGAGCCCGCGATTTTGCGCGTCGCAACTCCGCAATCCCCCACTGCTAGTACATAGAAAGATACTGCTCCCGCTCCCAGGGATGTACGGCCGTGCGGAACATATCCCACTCGATCATCTTGGCTTCGTAAAAATGGGAATATGCGTGCTCCCCGAGGGCGTCGCGCATGACTTCGTCATTGGCCAGTTCGTCCAGCGCCTCCCTGAGATTCGATGGCAGACTGTGGATTCCGGCCCGCAAGCGCTCCATTTCGTTCATGATATAGATATTGCGGTTGACAGGCGTTGGCAGGGCGAGTTTTCGCTCAATGCCGTCCAGACCGGCGCGCAGCAGAGCCGCGAGAGCCAGATAGGGATTCGTCGCTGGATCGGGGTTCCTGACTTCGAGCCGTGTTCCAAGCCCGCGCGAAGCGGGAATCCTCACCAGGGGACTGCGATTTTTTCCTGACCACGCTATGTAGCACGGGGCCTCGTAGCCCGGAACCAACCGTTTGTACGAGTTGATGATCGGGTTGGTGATGGCGGTAAAACCGCGCGCGTGGCGCAGGATGCCGGCCAGATATTGCCTGCCTGTTTCACTCAGTCCGATTTCGTCGTGTTCATCGTAAAATGCATTTGTTCCGCCCCGGAACAACGACTGATGGCAGTGCATGCCGGACCCGTTTATGCCGTGGATGGGTTTTGGCATAAATGTGGCGTGCAGCCCAAACTGGCGCGCGACCGTTTTCACGACAAGTTTAAACGTCATGATATTGTCCGCAGCTTGCAGAGCGCCCGCATATTTGAAATCAATCTCATGCTGACCGGGCGCCACTTCATGATGCGACGCTTCGATCTCAAACCCCATCGTCTCAAGCACGAGTACGATTTCCCGGCGACAATTTTCACCGAGGTCCACGGGAGCCAGATCAAAATAACCGCCCTGATCGTTCATTTCCGTGGTGGGATTGCCATGCTCGTCCATTTTGAACAGGAAGAATTCCGGCTCCGGTCCCACATTCATGGCCGAAAAGCCAAGGTCTTCGGCTTTCTTTAGCGCCCGTTTGAGGATGCCCCTTGGATCGCCCGCGAACGGGGTGCCATCGGGCATGTAGATATCACAAATCAGTCGCGCCACTTTACCCTGATCGCCGTGCCAGGGAAAGATCAGCCACGATGACAGATCAGGATACAGGTACATATCCGATTCCTCGATGCGTACAAACCCCTCGATGGACGATCCGTCAAACATGATCCGGTTGTTCATCGCATTTTCGAGTTGGCTGATCGGCACTTCCACGTTTTTGATCACGCCGAGCAGATCAGTAAACTGCAGACGCAGGTAGCGGACATCTTCGGCCCTGGCCATGCTGACAATCTGTTCGCGCGTGTATTCCTTGCGCATTGTACACTTCCCCCTTCAGAACTGACTGACCTGCTTTCATGCCACAATGTGCTGCGGGCGGTGCTGCGGGCGGTGCTGCGGACGGCCGGATCCGTAACGCCAGATCGGTCTTCTATCGGCTGCCCGGAAAAAACCGCGACAGCTCTCCCTGAATCATCGACGCCGGACTGCCTCTTTGCCCTGCCCGCCCCGCCAGTTCCTGCAGCAACAGCTCGTGCAGATCGGACTCCGAGAGTTCAGCCCGCACCTCTTGCGCTGCCGCCTGAAGCGCAGGCGTATACTCGCCGTCTGCCAAAGGCTGTCCAATCACCGCTTTGATCCCGGCGATATTTAACCCTTTGTCGATCAAGTTCTTTATTTCGAGTAATCGTTCCACATCATTGAACGAATAAAGACGCTGATTTCCGTGCGTACGCTCTGGATGAATCAGTCCATGCTGTTCATAATACCGAATCTGCCGGGCGGACAAATCCGTCAGGCGCTGCACGATCCCGATCGGAAAGAGAGCCAGTTTACGTCGAGTGGCATCGTCCATTACAGCCCCCCCCATCTACGCCGACGTTTGTCAGCAGGGTATAAGCGAGTGAAGAAAGCGCATACGCGCCGCGCGACAACTGGAACTGCCCTCGGCAAATGCTTCACTCGGCGGGTCGTTCCTTCGTCTGCGGCTGCGGTCCGCGATCACCCCTCGAGACAAAGCGTATCATACCTCACATGTAACGTCAACGTTATAGTAACACCTATTGTTAGATTCATGTTATGATCGGTGAACTCATGGAGTTCAGGGCAGCAGCCCCAAGCGTTTGAGTGCTCTCGCAACCGCAATCTTCACGTGCGAGTACGTGAGTCCCCCCTGCAGATACGCGATGTACGGTTCACGCAGCGGTCCATCTGCCGACAGTTCGATGGAGGAACCCTGCACAAAGGCGCCCGCGGCCATCACTACCGGATCGCCGTAGCCTGGCATCTGCCAAGGTTCCGGCGCCACATGAGCGTCGATGGGCGACGCCTGTTGGATCGCCTGGCAGAACGCGACCAGGCGTTCCGCTGTGCCGAGCCGAATCCGCAACACGATATCCCCGCGTTGCTCCTCGATGCCGGGCGCGCAGTCGATCCCGGCGCGCGTAAGCGCCGAAGCGGCAAACAGATTGCCCTTCAGGGCTTGTCCAACAACATGAGGGGCCAAAAACAGCCCCTGAAAATACAGCCGATACTGTTCGTACGAGCCCATTTCGGCGCCGACGCCGGGGGCTGTCACGCGGTATGACGCGCGTTCAACCGCGTCCATGGCGCCCACAATGTAGCCGCCTGTAGGCGCCAGACCTCCGCCTGGATTCTTGATCAGCGAGCCCACTGTCAGATCGGCCCCAACGGCGCTCGGTTCGACAGTCTCCGTGAATTCCCCGTAACAGTTGTCCACCACAGTCCGCACATCGGGTCGCACCGCTTTGATGGCGCCGATCGCCCGGCCCAGTTCCGCGACTCGCAGCGCCCGCCGCCAGCGATAGCCGGGTGACCGCTGGAAAGCCACGACAGTCACCCGTTCATCGAGCGCCGCGAGTACAGCAGCGACGTCCACACTGCCGTCGGGAAGAAGTTCCACGCAGCGGTAAAGGACGCCAAACTCCCGCAACGATCCCATGCCCTCGCCGCGCAGACCGATCACCGTCTCGAGCGTGTCGTACGGAGCGCCCGTCGCGTACAGCAGGGTGTCGCCTGGACGCAGCAGCCCAAAGTAAGCGGCCGCAAGCGCGTGCGTGCCGGAAGCGAGACTCGGTCTCACAAGTCCCGCCTGCGCGCCAAAGGCAGCGGCAAACACCGCGTCGAGCTGTTCCCGACCGCGATCCCCCAGCCCGTAGCCCGTAGAACCAAACAGGTGCGCATCGCTGACTCTCGCGCCTGCGAACGCGGACAGTACCTTTAACTGATTGCGGTCGATCAGCCGGTCGATCTCTTCGAGAGTCGGACGGATCGTCCGTTCCACCTCTTCCATCCAGGAAAAGTCGCGTTCACCGATCATGCAGTGACTGCTCCTGTAGGGATCCATCGGCAAATGCGGCAAACTGCCACGCTTCCCGCTCATCGATCTGCACATCCATCAGCATACAGGCATCCGACTCCTGCACGCTGTCCACTCGGCCAACCCGATACGCCTGCGCGAGCACGTCCGGTCGCTCATGCGGAATCTGAAGATGCAGAGCCACCCGCCGTCCAAGAACCAGGTCGATGCTTTCCAGCAACTCCTCAACACTCTGCTCATTCATCGCAGAGCCGACCACGGTCGCCGCAGCCCGCTGGTCCACCAGCAAGGACGCATTGGCGACCTGATCCAATTTGTTGAAAAATGTCACGATCGGCAGATGCGAACGGAGTATGTCGCGCAAAACAGTGTAGACGGTCTCCATTTCCTCGACAATAAAGGGCGACGACGAGTCGACCACGTGCACCAGTACGTCCGCGTCAACGGCCTCCTGCAGCGTCGCATGAAAAGCGTCGATCAGGTGGTGAGGCAAATCGCGAATGAAGCCCACGGTGTCGGTGAACACGAATGTTCGCCCCGCATACGTCGCGCGTCTGACCGTCAGATCAAGCGTATCAAACAGCCTGTCCTGTCCCGGATCCACCCGCTTCTCGCCGAACCGCCTGGCCAGCCTGGAGAGCAGCGTGGTCTTGCCGGCGTTGGTATACCCGACTATGCCTATGGAGTACACGCCCTGACGTTCACGACGGCGACGGAGTTCGATGCGCCGTTCCCCCTCCGCGGTCACGAGTCTGCGCAAATCGGCGATCTCCTTGCGAATGGTTCTACGGTCAATCTCAAGTTTCGTCTCGCCGGGTCCGCGCGTGCCGATGCCGCCGCCAAGCCTGGACATCTCCGTTCCCTGGCCGATCAGCCTCGGCAGCATATAGGAGAGTTGAGCGAGACGCACCTGCGCCTTGCCTTCAAAGCTCTGTGCTCTCGTCGCGAAGATATCGAGGATCAACTGCGTGCGATCGATCACGCGGATCGCGCAAGCCTCTTCCACATTGCGCAATTGACTGCCGGACAGTTCCACGCCAAACACCACGACGTCGGCCGCCTCAGCCTGCGCCGCCCTCGCCAACTCCTCCAGTTTGCCTTTCCCGATCAACGTTCCCGACCGCCGTTCCTCCACCACCTGACTGACAGAACCCACCACAACCGCCCCAGCCGCCATGACGAGACTGGAGAGTTCCGCGCGCATGCGTTCCCGTTCGTCCATGCTCTGTTTGGCTTCGTACACGTGCATCAGAAACGCTCGCTCCGGTTCTGCGCGCCCTTTGCCATCATATACAGACAGATTCGCTTCCTCCTACCCACCAGGCAACGAATCGCCTGACTTGTCAAATCATCCTATCTTCAGTTTACCACATTTGTCCTGATTAACACCCGTTGAATGTCGTCAATGCCCTGAGCGCGCAGCGCTGACACAACCAAAGGTCGGGTCCTCCGATCGCTTTTTCGGTACAATTCGGTCTTGCGCATGGCGCCTGGCGCGTCGCTCTTGTTGAAGACGAGCGTATAGGGAACGTCGCGCGCCTTTGAAACATCCATAATCAGACTGTCTATGGGGGACAACACGCCTTTGTCCAGTGTCGTCGCATCCACCACATGAACGATCTGCTCGCTTTGCACCATCAGAGTGAGGGTCCGAGCCATACCTCTGCGAATCAGCGCGTTGTCGTGGGAGTCCTCGCAAAGCCCCGTACTGTCATGCAACACCAGACGCTGGCCAATCGCTGAACTCATCCCGACGCCTACGGTCTGAATGCCCACCGTCGTGTACCGCGCCGCGCTCACCAGCGTGGCCATCGCGTCGCGAATCGTAAGCACCCGTTCTCGCACGGCTCCATCCGGCAACTCATGCATGATAAACGCCCATTTCAGTCCGCACGCCTGCGCCAGACGCAGGCACAGGAGTGTCTTACCAACGTTGGGACGGCCAATCACCAGACATTGGCGCATGATCATTCCCCTCTCGAAAGTCAGCGGCAAAGAGCGTCATGACGTCCTGCCGCGTCGGCTGTGCGCACCCCATCACCCGCAGCGCCTGCCTGCGAATGGCCCGTTCGATCACATTGCGAACTGTCCGCCCATTCCCAAAATCAGAGCCCCATCGTTCGCTGCGCAGGCTCTGCCGCAGAGCGGACAGCGCGTCTGACGACAGCCTGTACTGCCTCTCTTCGAGGATCCGCGACGCGATCTGAAGCAGTTCGCGTTCCGTGAAGTCGGGAAAGGAAATCTGCACGGGAAACCGGGATGATAGTCCCGGATTCAGGGAGAGGAAGTAGTTCATTTCATTTTCGTAGCCGGCGAGAATCACGATGAGATTGCCGCTGCGATCTTCCATGCCCTTGACGAGAGTGTCGATCGCTTCTCGCCCGAAGTCTTTGTCTCCTCCCCGCGCGAGCGCATACGCCTCGTCGACAAACAGGACGCCGCCCATGGCGCGGTCAAGCTGCGAACGCGTCTTTTGCGCCGTGTGTCCGACGTATTCGCCGACGAGATCAGCACGCTCAACCTCGACCACCTGGCCTTGCGTAAGTACGCCGAGAGTGGCAAAGATGGGACCCAATAAGCGTGCGACCGTCGTTTTGCCAGTGCCCGGACGACCCGCAAAGATCATGTGCAAAACCGTACCGTCCGCCTTCAATTCCATGCGGCGCCGCAATGTCTGAACGGCGAGATACGCGTACAGTTCATCGATCACTTTCTTCACTTCGCTCAAGCCGATCAGATCTCGCAGGGGCCGCAGCAGGATCTCTTTGGCTGCAACGGGATCGATGCCGGCGTCAGGCGAACTTGCCGGCAACACGCTGTCGCCCCGCTCTGGCGCGCCAAAGCGCGTCAGCCCGGATCGACTGCGCGGCGCGTCCTGTCTGTAGGCCTGTCGCAACTGCTCCAGTGACGATTGAACACTAAGTCGCCCACGAGCCAATTGATCAATAATCGGATCCATTTTCTGCACAACCGGTCACCCGCTTACGTGGGGAATGCCCCAGTATACGCCGACGCATTTTGATGGGTGAATGCCCAGTTGCATGGAAGTCTACCGCGCGAACCGCTGCATGACAACGCTCCCGGTGAGTATTACTGCGCCGCCTGCCACGGTGATCAGCGTGACTGCGCGACCGAGCCATACCCACTGCAGCAGCGCGGCAAATACAGCCTGTGGATAGAAAGTGAGCGCCGCAGAGACGCCTGCCGGCAAGCGCGCCAATCCGTAGCCGTACAAAATGTACGCGATGGTGCTGACAAAGATCACGATGAAGAGCAGGGCGAACCATTCTTGCGCATTCAGCGAGGCAAGCGCCGTCGCAACTGGGAAGGCGCGCGTGACGACAAGCACAACCCAGAGCATGACCGCCCCCAGGAGGGACGTTACCGCCAAAACATCGAATAGCGGCAGTCGACGGAACAGGCGGCGCGACAGCACTGTGTACAGCGCAAACGCGGCGGTGCCAATCGCTGCTTCGCCGATGGCCGCTGTGCTCTGATGGCCGCGAGCAACCGCCTGCGAACTGATGATAACGACTCCCATGAGCGCCACCGCCAGACCAACGACCTGGCCTCTGGCGAGCGTTTCGCGATAGAGGAAATAACCGAACAGCGCTGTGAGAACGGGCGCCGCATTGATAATCAACAGCGATTCGACCGGAGGCAGGGTCGCCAGTGACTGATAGTAAAAGAGCGGATAAAGCACGGCAGAGCAGAGACTCGCCGCAAGCAGCAGCCCCCAGTCCCCCCTGGACAGCGCTCTCACTCGGCGCAGAGCGGGAATGAGCACAGGCGCGTATAGGACGGCCGTCAGCGTAAAGCGCCACGTCGCCAGCGCAAGCGGACTGAGCGCGGCGATCACGGAGGCGCCCACAACCGCATGGGCGCCCCAGACAGCACTGACAAGCAGCAACACGGCGTACGGCGCCAGTCGCTTCACTCGCCCACCCGCGCTTGCTCAGACAGCCACTCGCCTTCACAGATCCACGCGGCAGGCCCTGTCATGTAAACGTGTCCGTCAGGCTGCCACGCGATCCGCAGGTCGCCGCCTTGCAGATGGACCACCACGGTTTCCCCGCGTTCAAGACGTCCGGTCAGGACTCCGGCGACAACAGCCGCGCAAGCGCCCGTTCCGCACGCCATCGTAACGCCCGATCCCCGTTCCCAGACGCGAAAATCCATGTCACGGCTATTATTGACGCTGACAAATTCGACGTTGACCCGTTCCGGAAACAGTTCATGCCGCTCGATCGCGGGCCCAACACCCAAGACATCGGCCTGCGCGGCGTCATCGACAAACAGCACCGCGTGCGGGTTGCCCATGGACACACCTGTCACCACGAACTGCTGATCCACAACATCGACGACGGTTTCGATCGCTGTACCGTTTGGATCGCCTCCCAGCATGGGCAGTTGGCTACGGTTCAGCCCCGGTTCCCCCATGTCGACTGTGACTTCCTCGACGGTGGCCGCGTCGGCGCTCACGTGCAGTTCAAGGCGCATTAACCCGGCCTTCGTTTCAATTGTCAGGCGCTCACCGGCCACGATGCCCTTTTCGTAGAGATACTTTCCCACGCAGCGCAGACCGTTGCCGCAGTTTTGGCCCTCGGAGCCATCCTCGTTGAAGATGCGCATTCTGGCATCGGCGACCGTGGACGGGCCCATCGTGATCAGGCCGTCGGATCCGATCCCCGTGTTGACATTGGAGACCGCGATGGCCAGTGGCGCCAGTGTCTCTTCCGCCATCATTTCTTCCCACAGGTTAACATAGATATAATTGTTGCCCAGTCCATGCATTTTTGCGAATTTCAACGCGATCTCTCCCCTGCCCTCGCTACTTGCGCCTGCCTCCCACTGCCTGCTGATGTCTAGCGTACGACCACATTAAACAACTTGCCAGGTACATAGACCTGCTTCACGACGGTCCGCCCGCCAAGCGCGCTTTGAAAACCCGCATGTTCGCTCGCGACGCGCGCGACATCGTCTTCGCTCGCTCCCTGCGGAATCGACACGCGCTCTCTCACCTTACCGTTGATCTGCAGGACGATCACCACCGTGTCGTCGACCAGATAGCGCTCATCGACTGCGGGCCACGAGGAGTCAAAGACCGACTCGCGATGCCCCAGTGCCTGCCAGCATTCCTCTGCCAGGTGAGGCGCCAGAGGAGCGATGCACACCGCCAGCGTTTCCAGTGTCGCGCGATCAAGCCGCTCTGGCGCGTCCCGCAACGCGCTCACATATTCCATGAAGGCGCTCACCACTGTATTGAACCGAAAACTCTCAAGGCGTTCCGTCACCTGCCTGACAAAGCGATGGCGCAGCTTGTTCAGCTTCTCTGACTCTGCCTGCGGCGCAGAAGGCGCGGCCTCCATCATGAGACGATACGTCCTGCTGAGAAAGCGGTGCACTCCCTCAATGGCTCGCGGGTTCCATTCCGCGTCCACTTCCGGCGGACCGACGAACATCTCGTACAGCCGCAGAGTGTCTGTGCCGTATTTCCCAACCAGGTCTTCCGGGCTGACGACATTGCCCTTTGACTTCGACATCTTGGCGCCGTTCAGTGTCATCATGCCCTGATTGAACAGGCGTGCAAATGGTTCGTCAAAACCGATCACGCCTCGGTCAGCCAGCACTTTGGTGAAGAAGCGCGCATACAGGAGATGCAGCACCGCATGCTCGACGCCGCCGATATACATATCCACGGGCAGCCAGTGATTCACTTTGTCGCGGTCAAATGGTTCACGGTCATTGTGCGGGTCCGCGAAGCGCAAGAAGTACCAGCAGGAGCCCGCCCACTGCGGCATGGTGTCCGTTTCCCGGCGCGCGGGCCCGCCGCATGTCGGGCACGTCGTATTCACAAAAGACGCGATGGCCGCCAGCGGCGACTCCCCCGTTCCGGTGGGTTCATAGCGCTCCACGTCTGGCAACAGCACGGGCAAATCGCGCTCTGGAACCGGTACGATGCCGCAGGTGTCGCAGTGCACGACAGGGATCGGTTCACCCCAGTAACGCTGGCGGGCAAACACCCAATCACGCAGTTTATAGGTGACCGTTTCCTCCGCCATTCCGGACAGCGCCAGGTCTGCGACGATCTGCCGCTTGGCAGCTTCGACCGTCATTCCGCTGTAGAGTCCCGAATTGATCAGCGCGCCCGACCCGGTGTAGGCCTGCGTCAGTTCGTCAGCGTCGGCGTTGCCGCCGCCGTGGCCAAGCGCGCGAGGCGTGCGGAAATCAGCGGAGGCGTCGTTCCCGGACAAGGGATCGACTGGCGCAATGACCTGTACAATGGGCAGGGAAAAGGCGGCGGCAAATTCAAAGTCGCGTTCGTCGTGGGCGGGCACCGCCATGATGGCTCCCGTTCCATAGTCCATGAGCACGTAGTCCGCGATCCAGATGGGAATGTCCTGACCGCTCAGAGGATTTTTCGCGTACGCCCCCGTAAACACGCCTGTCTTGGTCTTATCCTGAATTTGCCTTGTCAATACGGATTTGCCCAACGCCGACACGGTGTATTGCTCCACGGCGTCACGCTGCGCGGCCGTCGTAAGCGCGCTGACCAGCGGATGTTCCGGAGCCAGCACCATATAGGTCGCGCCGTACAGGGTGTCTGGCCGCGTCGTGAACACTTCGATCTGTTCGCCCAGCGCGGGAACCGCAAAACGAATGCGGGCGCCGACACTCCTGCCGATCCAGTTCGCCTGCATCTTTCTGACTTTCTCAGGCCACTCCAGTTTGTCGAGATCCTCCAGCAGCCGATCCGCGTACGCGGTGATTTTCAACATCCACTGATTCATGTTTTTCTTGGTGACCGGCGTGCCGCAGCGCTCGCAACCCCCGTCCACCACTTCTTCATTCGCCAGACCCGTCTTGCAACTTGGACACCAGTTGATGGGCATCTCCTTGCGGTAGGCAAGCCCCATGTCGAAAAGTTGCAAAAATATCCACTGTGTCCACTTATAATATTCGGGCGTGCTGGTGTTCAGTTCCCGGCTCCAGTCGAACATGGCGCCCATGCTCTGCAATTGTGTCTTGAAATTGGCGATATTGCGCGCAGTGCCGACAGCCGGGTGGATCCCCTTTTTGATGGCGTCGTTTTCCGCCGGCAAACCAAACGCGTCCCAGCCCATCGGGTGCAGCACTTCGTACCCGTTCAGACGTTTGTATCGACTCCACACGTCGGACAGCACATACCCCCGCCAATGCCCGACATGGAGACCCGCCCCAGACGGATAGGGAAACATGTCAAGACAATAATACTTCGGCCGCGCCGCGTCGTCGACTGCGCGATGCTTCCCCTGCTGTTCCCACGCTCTGCGCCAGCGTTCCTCTATCTCTCTTGCCTCATAGACTGCACCAGCCACCACTGCCGCGACCCCCTTTTGTCTGAACAAGTCTGCTTATACACAAAAAAACCCATCCCCACATCAGGGACGAGAGTTACCCGCGGTACCACCCTGCTTAAGGGGTTGATCAATCATCCGGATACTGGATGATCAGACCCCTTCGCTCATACAGTCGATATGGAGACCAACCGATCACTCCCGACTGAGATTCCCCGATCTATACGGTCTTGGCTCGCACCTGCCGCCAAGTCTCTGGTCCGCTGTTTCGGGTACTGCGTCGTTCTTCGTGCGCTATGTGAGTTATTGGGAAAGTATAAGGGATAAATCACCGGAGCGCAAGAGCACCTCGTACACGTTTGTGGCGGAGTGAGAGGGATTCGAACCCTCGATACGCCTTTACAGCGTATACTCGCTTAGCAGGCGAGCGCCTTCGACCAACTCGGCCATCACTCCATAAAAATGGCTCCCCGAGTAGGATTCGAACCTACGACCCTCCGGTTAACAGCCGGATGCTCTACCGCTGAGCTATCGAGGAACGGTGCGCGCTGCTGTCGAAACCCTCCCGTACCTGCCAGTACAAGAGCAGTTCGGCTGAAATCGCTGGAAACAGATCTGGTGGAGATAAGCGGACTCGAACCGCTGACCCCCTGCGTGCAAGGCAGGTGCTCTACCAACTGAGCTATATCCCCGTGCTCAAAATTACTTTTGCATCATATCACGGGACGTTGCCCAGTGCAAGTGCATCCGACACGCCAACACGCCACACCGCCCCCCACCTATACGGGTATCGTAATAGTGGCTGTAAACCCGTGACCCGGTTCGCTGGCAAACGTCAGGGCGCCCCCATGGAGCGCGACAATCTGTCGACTCACGAGAAGGCTCAAACCCGTGCCGCCTTCTTTTGTGGAATAGAATGGTTCACCGAGTTTTGGGAGTTCATCGAATTGTACCCCATGACCCTGGTCAATCACCTGAATTTGCACCTGATCGCCCAGCATCGACGTTACAATGCGCACAATACCGTCATCAGGCATCGCATCGATGGCATTTTGCACGAGATTGGCAAGCGCCCGTTTCATTTGCCCCGGTTCACAGCGAATGAGAATCGCGCGCGGATCGACAATCGTTTTCACATGGGTATTGGACTCTTCCAGCTTATCCTTGAAGTCGTCGATCAGTTCCTGCAGCAGTCCCTGCAAATTGACGGCCCCCACGACGCAAGGCGCGGTGACCAAACTGACCAGTTCAGCAATGATGCGCTCGATTCGCAGCACTTCGTCATTGATAATGTGGAGATACTTCTCCCGATTCGCGGGGGCGGTCGCCAGCCCCTCACTGTTGAAGGATGCTTCGAACAAACGAACGAAGCCTTTGATGCTCGTCAGCGGATTGCGGATTTCGTGGGCGACTCCACCAGCCAGTTGGGCGAGCGACGCCAGTTTATCAGCCTGTTGACCACTATACTGCGCCCGACCCCATTCACTGATGTCCTGCAACGTGCCCATCAGCTTCCCGTCACAGATCGCTTCCTGCCTTGAACTCACAACCCGCTCCTCGCCATCCGGTCGCACAATTCGATATCGGACGTCACAGGACAGTTCGTGCGCCAGACCGGAAACGCTCTGTTCCGCGAGAGTGTGATCCTCTGGATGAATCATGTCCAATACACTGATCAGTGGAATAAATCCATCCGGAGACCTGTTGAGTCCAAAAATGCGAAATACTTCATCAGACCACTTGAAAACGCGGTAGATGGGATCCAGTTCCCAGATGCCGAACCGCGCCATTTTTTGCGCGTAGGAAAGTTGCGCCTGGTTTTTTAACAGACAGCGCTGCATGTCGCGAAACACTGTCATGTCCTGTAACATGGTGTACGCCCCCACCCACTGTTGATCAAGGGCAATGGGAACCTGCGTAACCTGAATGTCCTTCTGTTGCCCGTCTGGCGGCTGCATGAGGGCATCATACCGTTGTATGACGCCTTGCAGACAGCTCCTGAAGTGAATCATGCTGAGATCACGGTGTTCAGGAGCTATCATCGAAAAAAAGGGCAACCCTATGCAACTCGGACCAGAATCTCCGATCAGCTTCGCCGCCGCCGGGTTTTGGGCGATCACATTTCCATCCATGTCCAGTACGCAAATGAAATCCGGGTGCTGTAGAAACAGCGCGTGCTGTGAGTCCGTATCCAGATACTGTCGCAGCTCGTCGTGGTGCGTGATGGGGATGCATCCTTTCTATACTGGCTCACGGCAAGACCGCATATAGGCGTCGACGGCATTTGACTGTCCAGACGCCAAAAAAGCAATACAAAGCAACACAAAAAAGCGCTGCCGTCAATCTCAGTATAGCGCGTGATGATCTATTTTGCACTTGTTTTCCGAACGATATCCGGGTTCATTCTCATCACAGAACAAAATGACAACCCGCGTCACAAAGGGTTGCCTGCCCTGCAAGACAAGGAAGCGGCAACCCGGCGATCATAGGCCGTCGGCCCTTAGATCCGTAGCTTTGCGCCCCAGCGTTTCCACTGGTTTGCCCTGTACACTCACTATGAAAGTTGTGGTTCCTCCGTCCTTCAACCAAGACGCAGGCAGGAATGTTTCAAACTGACTGTACATAAATATTACTGCATCTTTCGATATGATTTCAAGCAAAATTTTTCATGATCGTGAAATGTCTATTGCGGCGCTGCAACCGTACACGAACCCCCTTGGTTTGGTAGTGTCATCCTTGACGATGAGTAGTTCCTGAAGTACACTGCGGTGAAGGAATAGGAAAATAGTAGAAACCAGTAAGGGAGTGTTCGTCCTTGTATTATACACAACCCGGCGTATCGTCAGGCTTACTCGCGTTTACCGGCCTTATCTCATCTGTCTCCCTGCTCCTGTTTGTCGTTCAGGCGTTTGCGTTCTTCATGCTGGGCAGAAAGGCGCGCGTCAGTTACGCATGGATGTCCTTCATTCCGCTCCTGCAGGTATTCGTCATACTGGCCATTATTCGACGCAGCGCATGGAACGTGCTGTGGCTGTTGGTTCCGTTGGTGGACGTCGTTCTTGCGATCATCTGGTATGTACGGCTGTTCCGGGCATTTGGACAAAATCCCTGGTGGCTGCTGCTGCTGCTCGTTCCCGGCGTCAACGGCCTGTTTATGATCGTGTTCACAAGCTACATGGCGTTTTCTCCTGACATTTACTATGATCCGTCCGCCTTATAGAGACCGTTTCCAGCGAACCACTTCAGCGCCAATTTCCTCTTGCGCAAGTGCGGCGAGGCCTGGCATGCCACTCTCTCTGCTATACTCCGAGCAGGAAGCCAGCTTCGTTCAATCGGAAAATAACCCCGCCCTTTCGCCCCGGGAGCATTTCTCAGACTTTCGCTCAGCACAGAGTGTCCTTTGTGTTGTATATTGATGATGGTATGAAAAACCGTGAAACATTACTGCAACATACAGGCTGTCGTCGTGGACAAACCATGCCTCTGCTCAAGCCAATTTCAAGCATAGTGTTACATGTTATGTTTAGGATCGAAAGCGGCGGCGCACAGGCTTTTTGAACACAATATGAGTGGTCTGAGTGACCTCCTGGGAGGTGCCCAAGTGAAAATCGCGTTATTGACGGAGACTTTTTTACCTTCCACAGACGGTGTTGTGACACGCCTTTGCGCCACGATTGATCATCTGATCGACCAGGGGCATCAGGTTGCGATCGTGGCGCCCCATGGCGGTCCTGCTTTCTATAAGGGGATGCCCGTTTTGCCCGTCAAGGGTCTACACTACTTTTTCTATCCACAACAACAGTTCTGTCCGCCGTCGCTCAAAATCAGGACGTTCCTCGACGCCTTTGGCCCGGACGTGATTCACGTCGTCAATCCAGTCGTGCTTGGACTGGGCGGGATCTACTATGCCCATAAGGCGAATCTCCCGCTGGTCGCTTCATTTCACACCAATCTTGCGGCCTATGCGCATCGTTACAGGGTTCCCTTCCTGGACCCGGTTGCGTGGAACTATTTGCGATTGCTTCACAACCGTGCCATTGTCAACCTCGCTACATCAGCCACTATGGTGGCCGAGTTGCGATCGCGCAGGTTTCAAAACGTGCGTCTGTGGGCAGGCGGGGTCGACACGGAACACTTTCATCCGCGCCACCGTTCGGAGACCATGCGTTCACGACTGACAAATGGCGACCCCGATCAGACTCTTCTGCTTTATGTCGGCCGACTGGCGCCAGAAAAGGAACTGCACCGGATTCGTACACTGCTCGATGCATTCCCCTCGCTAACGATCAGTTTTGTCGGCGACGGGCCTGATCGGTCTCGCCTGGAACGCCTCTTCGCGCATACCAGGGCGCAGTTTGCCGGATTTCTCCACGGCGAAGAACTGTCTGCCGCCTACGCATCCGCCGACGGCTTCATTTTCCCATCCACCACTGAGACCCTGGGTCTCGTGTTGCTCGAAGCCATGGCGTCCGGACTGCCGATCATCGCGGCGGACAGCAGACCTTCGCGTGAACTGGTGGGGCAAACGGGCGGCGGATTGCTCTTTAACCCTGCTGATGACCAAGCCCTGCACGAGACCGTGCGCATACTGTTGGAACGACCGGAACTGCGCGCACAAATGGCGCAACAGGCCAGATTGGCGGCGGAAAACAGGAATTGGTCCGATCCCACGGAGAAACTGATCAACTACTACGAGGTTGCCATTCGCGCGCACAGACTGCGTCAAAAGGCGAATGACAAGATTTTTCTGGAAAAACGCAATCCTGTTCGCATATCCGATCGTGTCTGATTCGGACATCCTTGCGACGATGGAGTTTTCCTTTCCTGGATGTGACGTGAGATAATGAAACGCATTGACGGCAGCACGAGTATAGATCAGAAAATTGAGGTGGCATGATGCGCATACTGATTACGGGCGGTGACGGATTTTGCGGGTGGCCCACCGCGTTGTATCTGTCTCGCAGGGGACACGACATCGCTGTACTGGACAATGGGATGAGACGCGACTGGGATCGCGAACTGGGCACCGAATCCCTCGTGCCCATCGCGTCTTTGGAAGAGCGAACTGATGAGTGGAAGAAATTTGCTGGCGGCTCCTTCACCGCGTTCCATGTGGATATGTGCGACTATGACGCGCTCGCTAAAGCTGTCAAAGAGTTTGTGCCCGACGCGATCGTCCATTTTGCGGAACAGCGGTCCGCGCCCTATTCGATGATCGACCGCGATCATGCCGTATTTACGCAAACCAACAATGTTGTGGGAACTCTTAACCTCCTTTATATCATGAAGGAGATTGTTCCCGACTGCCATCTGATCAAACTCGGAACGATGGGCGAATACGGAACCCCCAACATCGATATTGAAGAAGGATATATCACTATCTCATATAAGGGCAGAGTCGATACCCTCCCCTATCCCAAGCAGCCGCCGTCCATGTATCATCTGTCAAAAGTGCATGACAGCCATAACATCATGTTTGCCTGCAGAACATGGCGTCTGCGGGCGACTGACCTCAATCAGGGCGTCGTGTACGGTGTGCAGACCGAGGAAACGCGGCTTCATCCACTGCTGGCCAACCGCATGGACTACGACCAGGTCTTTGGCACCGCCCTCAATCGATTCTGTGTTCAGGCTGCCGTAGAGCATCCGTTGACCGTCTATGGCGCAGGCGGCCAGACCCGAGGATTCATCAATATCCAGGACACCGTGCGCTGCATCGAAATTGCCGCTCTGAATCCGGCAGAGCCGGGCGAATTTCGGGTATTCAATCAGTTTACGGAGGAGTTCTCGGTTCACGACCTGGCCACAAGAGTCCAAGCTGTCGCCGCAACGATGGACATTCGGGCGGAACTGCGGCACGTTCCCAATCCGCGCGTCGAATCGGAACAGCACTATTATCACGCGGCACACACCAGGTTGCTGGAATTGGGGTTAACACCCCATTGGCTGAGCGAAGCGACCATTCGCGAAATCATAGAAATGGCGCGACAACATCAGAACCGCATCCGACTGCAAACCATTATGCCCACTGTCACGTGGTCATAAAGCGATATTCATCAGTGTAATCAGTTGCAGTCAGGAGGGGTTCGCGTGACCCGCATTTCACTTCGTCAGCCGATCTGGCGGAAAATACAGCAAACCAGATATCACAAATTCCTGCTTGTGGGAGTCGTGAACGCAGCTGTGGATCTGGTTGTATTGAACGTCTGCATGGTGTTGCTGCCAACGACATCGTCCATGATGCTTCTCATCTACAACACGTTCGCCGTGATTTGTGCCATTGCCACCAGCTACACGCTCAATCGCCGCTGGACATTTCGCGACACGGCCACCAACAGCCGTCGGGAACGCTCCCTGTTCTGGCTGCAGGGCGCTTTGAATGTCGTGGTGAACGACGGCGTCCTGTACCTGATCTCACGCTATCTGTTGCACGCGCTCGACTGGCCGTTATTCATCAGCGGCAACCTGTCAAAAGCGATCGCCATGTTTGTGTCGTCTTCCATCAGCTTTACAGTGCTGCGGCTATTCGTCTTTCAGGAGTGAGACGGCGCTGCGGGTCCGAGCCGCTCGCGCGCATGGGCGGGTGCGGCGCCTCCGCTGCTGCGCCGTTCCGGATCGCCGGCCACCACCAGCGGCGGATCGGTCGCGTCATCATACTCGGCGCGGTCGGCGTATGGCGTCCGCGAGGCGACTTCGCACGAGGCGAAGAAACTCTGCATGTCACACAGTCCATACACCCATTCTTGTTGCTCCACTGTAGTCCTTTCACGATGTGGTACACAATATTGATGACTCCGCCGTGTGTCACTACGCCGACATCGGAAACTGTTTGTCCAGAGAGCACAAAAGTCCAATATATTAATGATTGCTTCAGGCGTGCAACTATGGTGACTGTGGAGATCGAATGACATGCGTCCAAAGCCTGCACTCGTCACACCATCTACATCTTTTGCCGCAGAGATCGCTTCAAATGCAACTCGTTCATCAATATGTCAGGAAGGTGGATTTGTCTTGACTGCATGTGATTTCGCTCACAAGCACGTTCCTTCATACGGACATAAGTCACCGAAGCAGGGTCGTTCCGTACAAGCCCAGCGGCAAGACAAGGCGCTACACCTTTTTCGTCCAGCTTTTTAACCCTTCCCGACAAATCCGTTTCAATTTGTTGAACCACCGGCTTCCCTGTTAGTATTTAAGGGTGCATTCTCTTTCACATTTCCCTTTCGATCCTGATTTCACGCTCGTCGTCAAAGTGACACAAAGAGGTTTTCAGCCAACGATGTAATATTGCGCTCCGACAGCGACGGGGCGATCACTGACGGAGTTGGTCAAGATAATCCATTCTGAACGAATCAATAGAATCATACACGAGCGGCTCCATGTTCAATCTTTCGTACTCTTGCCTGTACAATCTCATGGCTTGCTCGAAGGTGTGAGCAAATGAATGCAGGTCATGCGGTTGAAAGTGCTTCATTAAGTTGATCGGGACGCTTCCATGTTCTGCATGCATTTCGTCATAGAATTCCTGACAACTCACACCCGCAGACAAGGCGAGTAAGGCATCGTTATGTTCTGCCGCGTAACGTATTTTGTTTCTCCAGTTGGACCAGATTTCTTCATACGTTCCTTTAAGAGCTTCCGAAGTTGGCACTACGTTTTTCAGTGTCTCCTCCTTTATTTCGTCAAACATTTTCTTTACAGACTTAATGAGTTTCGTTGCGGCTTCTTTGAGCTGAGGCACGGATGTTGCGGCTACAACGCCATTGAAGCCATCCATGAAGTTCTCTGGTACGCGGCGCATTGCAAGAATCTCACGCAGTAGATGCTTAACACCCAGTCTAAAGTAGTTGTGATTTAGGATACACACGGTATCGGACACGTGACGCACCAGTAGTCCTGCGTTCTGTCGGGCAGCACCAATTTCATCCGCTAACATCAGATTCCCATACGCAAGGGCGGCTTGGTCCAGTTGCTTTGCTCCCTTGCTGACAATCCGCAAAGTGACGGGTTCGTCAAGCATTTGCAGAGCTTGTTGTCTGAGTTTCAGGAATCGCTCTTTACACGCGGTGTTTCTAACGTACACGATGTTTACGTCGACGAGGTGGGATAAAAATGTATGATCATAAGACGCCATCCTCTCAAGTTTGCTCCAAGATGAACCATAAAAGTCGAACCCGACGCCATCTAAGATAAAACATCTGGAAAATCCGTATCCTTGGTCGTTGTTCACAACTACCAACAAGTCCAAATCTGAATTCTCGTGGAAATCGCCAGTGAAGAAAGAACCACATACACCAACCAGGTCGATGTCCTCTCGATATTCAGTCCGGATCTTTTCCAGTAAAATATCAATTAGCTCTCGATTCCTTCGCATCAGGCGTTCCTTTACATTGTTGTCCACTGCCTTAGCCCCCGTTCGTAAAACGAATTGCATCGCGATTCCATCTTGTTCTTGCGCATTCCTCCCCATAGTCCAAGGCAGACGCGCTTTTGGACTGCATGACCATATCTCATTTTTACAAATATCGCACGGCATATTCCATGCCGACTATTGTAGTGGCTTTCCGAATGCTAGATGCCAATGCAAATGCTTTGAATCCTGGTACTTACCCAAATTTGTTATAACTCTACACGCGCCATATTCAGAAGTGATTTGAGTAGCTATTCTTTTTATGACGCTCAACAACTCCAAGAGAATGTCATTGTCCTCTTCCTCCAAGGCAATCAGCGAAGAGATATGCTTTTTTGGAATGACGACTAAATGCACCGGATAAAACGGACGCGTATGGTGGTAAGCAAGTACATTTTCGGTTTCATAGACTTTTTCCACCGGCGCATGTCCGCTCAACACTTCATCACAGTAAAAATCATCCGACATCATAACACCTCCGAAAGCCAGGTTGAAATCCATATTGCGGGTTCCTGCCCTTATGCGACAGAGGGCATGTGTAACCGTACTGCATATCTATGCGAACCTCCGATACCACTGGCTCTGTCGCCTGTGCTCCCATTGAACGAATATAGGCGAATGCATGGTCTCTCTACCCGCCTCCCAAAGTCTCCACGATCATTTTTACTCCAATAAGTCCTGAAGCGGGGCATCGTGCCATATCTGTGCCTCGATGTATGACCCTACATCGCCTGGCGTTTTCCCCCAATTGCCTTCGGGTAAGCCGTGTTGATTCACGATGTCTGTAATCTCAGCAAGAGTGAAACCTTTTCCATGATATTCTGAATGGTAATATGCTGACGGTCCAAATCATGTTGTGGGTGTGGCGGAATTCACAAGGGGTTTCATTGCATGCGCGTGTGTTTGATTGACTCTATGTAGGCAACCGTTCCGAGGGGATCCAAAGAGTAATAAACCTTGTGGCGATCAACGACTACACGATATGTGCCTAAATACGGCTCCTCTTTGGAAGGCATGCTTGTTCCAAGTACAACGATCTTCTGTTCAATTTCACGGATAAGGTTACGACGGTAATTTGAGGTTTCGTCTTCGGTGAAATGTAAACTCTCTATACTTCGCAAAAACAGAAGCGATTCCAGCGACCACTGAACTCGTTCGATCATGGTTCGATTTCTCCACGTTCCAACATTTCAATTGCTTCCTCGGTCGAGTACACTCGTCCAGCTTTAATGTCTTGTTTAGCTCGTTCGATGGATGCCTTCAATTCTGGGTCAGCTTCAATTTCTAGTCCGACCTCATTCAAAAATGGCAACCTCGCCACGAGATACGGAGTTCCGTCTACAAGAACAATCGTATTCTCGTCTCCGATGAAACGCTGAAATTGCTCAGCATCCGTCCCTTCAAGTCGCTTCAGCATGAGGAAGCCTCCCTTTTTAGCAATTGTAACACGTGACTGGGAGCTTGAGTAGCGCTCCCGTCATGTCGCATAACTGCCCTTTATGCGAGCGACGTAAGAATTTGACGCACTGCATGGTCATGCAGCATGGGTGCTGTTGCCGCACATTTTGGCGCTTATTGTGCCTGCGCGTGCGATTGCGCTCGTGACGCCAGCTGTAACCGCCCGTTCAAGGCCTATGTCACTCCAGTCGTGCAAACTCCTTGTTTCACTGTAAAAACCCGCGGAACCGTTCGTCATACTTCGTCGGTGTAAACTCGATGACCTCATAGTCAGCTACCTGGTGTCGATGAAATGGATCATCCTGAATAATGCCTTGCACTTCCGCTTCTGAGTCACTATTCACTAAAATCACTCCACCCACCCGCGGATTTCTCCTGCCAGAGAAGATGAACTTTCGGGCCGCATAATGCTTGTCCAAAAACTCGACATGTTCATCCAAATGAGTATCGACCTCTGACAATGACTTCACATATTTCAGCAGAACCAAAAACATTTCAAATCCCCCTTGCGAAGTACAGTCAAAAAATGAGTATAACACCATGCGACGGAACATTTCCGGAGTGAGGAACCCATCATTGTGATGCGCGGTTCTAAACCCGCCGGTGTGTTTCTTCCGTGGGATGAATCCATGTTGCCCGTGCAGGACATGCAGCGGCTTCTGTACGCACAGCTCGCCAAACAAATACAGGAACACATGGCGATAGTGGGTGTGACAGAGGAGGAGGTTCTGGCCGATTTTGAAACCTATCGAAAAGATCGTCATTGACGCGAATCTTGACACCACCCAGAGGCCGGCCGCAGCAGCAGCGGAACGGGTCCTATCCAGCACCAATATGTTGATGGCCGCGAGATACATGAAGTCGCCGATGCTCGATACACCGACGCCAGACACAAAGATCGCGGTTCACAGCTTGTCTCTTGCCTCATTCCCCTGCTCGGCCACGGCTCGGCCGCCGAAACGTTTCAATGTTCGAGCGACTTGCTGCGGTCGATGCTAAGAGTTCTCCACTGTGAACCCTTGATTTGCTTGCCAAGGTACACCATCTGTCCAACGTGCTGCGCATAGTGCGACACCTGTCGCTCTATCGCCTGAATCACGGAATGCGCCTGCGCGCG
>JAJZEE010000162.1 GCA_021805735.1 Bacillota bacterium | reverse complement strand
GCGGCCGAGATGGCAAAAATATGCGGTTGGAGCGCCGATGAGATGCAGGCCGAGATCGAGAATTGTTGGCGTGAAAGCTACTGGAGCGACCGAAACCTGTACACGCCGGAAGAACTCCACGGGTAGACCTCCACGGGTAGGCCTCCATGTCATTGCCATGCGCCGGCTGAAGGATGAAAAGCCCGCTTGGACGGTGTGTCCGTGACGAGTTCTGCGCAGTCGTGTCTGAGCGTGAACATACCACACGACACTGTTCTGGCCCTGTTGTACGCTTTGTGGCGCAAAAAAAATCAGTGACAGTGAGGTGGCATCATGATTTGGGCGTTTCTCTTGCTTATCGTATTTCAGGCCATCTCCGGGTGGAACGATGGCGGCAACCTGCTTGGTCTGTTTCAGCAGGCGGTTCCAAAGCCGTGGTTGTCCTTTTTCCTGTTAGTCGTTGGCATTGCGCTGGGTCCGCTTATTTTGGGCACCGGCGTTGCGCATACGATCGGCCGGGATATCATTGTACTCAAAGCGGGCGATATATACGTTCTCAATGAAGCGCTGGTCGCCACTCTCATTACACTGACGCTCAGTTGGATCATCGGGATGCCGACCAGCACATCACTGGCTTTGGTGGGTGGCTTGATGGGAACAGCCTGGGTGTCATTGGGACTTTCGTCCATTCACTGGCACGGGTTTTTTATGACGGTGTTGTCGGTGGCATTGTCCATTACACTCGGGTTTTTCGCAGGCACGGGTCTGTATCGAGTGGAACGAAGAGTTCGCAATGCCAGTGAACGGCCATGGCGGCCCGTGTGGATCAGACTCTCCTATCTGCTGACCCTCGCGCAAGGCGTCGCCTATGGCGCCAACGACGCAGAAAAAGCCTTGGGTCTGGCGGCGTTGCTTCTCCTGATCAGTCATCGCGCTTCGGCGTTCGTGGTCACGCCTTCCATTATCCTCGCTTCGATTGCAGTTTGGATGATC
This sequence comes from Bacillota bacterium, assembly GCA_021805735.1. GTDB lineage: Bacteria > Bacillota > Bacilli > Alicyclobacillales > SLC66 > JAKADD01. The sequence goes on along the minus strand of JAJZEE010000162.1, from coordinate 2,532 downwards.
GGTTGCCTATTTGGCGGTCAAAGAATTGCAAAAACGGTGGGAGGAGCATTTTATCGGTTGAAAACCAAACATGTCGTATCGATTCAATCGGCGGCCGCCATCGTGGTCGTGACTGCAGCGGCCCTTGGCGGTCCGGTGAGCACGACGCAGACCATCGGCAGCGCTCTGATAGGCGTGGGCAATACCTTGCGTCACCAGCGGGTGAACCGCGCCAAGGCGGCCATGTTGTTCGCCGCATGGGGTCTCACTCTGCCCGTGGCCGTGGTGATCGGAACGATCACCGCCTGGATTGCCGGGATTCTTTCCGTATTGCATGTTTAGCGCTTTAGCGCTGGTTACACACTCGCATGGCAGTCTATTCTGCACTGCGAGGAGCAGGCAGTTGACCGCTTAGCCATTGCAACGCAGCGGGCAAATGACGTTGCCAGAATCCCCAGATGTGCTTGCCCTCCTCTTCTCGGTACGCGACTGCCGCGCCTTGCGCCTCAAGGATTGTCTTCATGCTCCGGTTGGCCTGTAAAAAATCGTATGTTCCTGCGGGAGTATCCACAGTGGTTTCCGCCAAACCTACAACCATATACGCGGATAGCCTCTCCACCGCGTTTTGCTCTCTGATAAACGTCAAAAAAGAATCGTAATAGGCGCCGGAAAACAGCAACACGTTAGGCAGGCGGGCCCCCAAGTGCCTTGCAAGGCGCAGAGTTGCGACGGCGCCAAGGGAGATCCCTGCCATGGCCCGGGCCGATGTCTTCTGGGAAATAGGATAGAGGCGCTCAACAAACGGTATGCATTCCTCTGCCACAAACCGTACATACGCCTCGTGCCTCTTTCCGGACAGCGCATAATCCTCGGTGCGATGATCCACATTCACGGCGATGCCTACGATTATCAGTGGGGTTAGCAGGCCGTTCGCTATCATTTCATTGGCGATGGTGGCGATTCGCCCGTGTGTAAAAAATTCGTTGCCGTCATGGCAGTACAGGATGGGGTACATGCGCTGCCTGTCAAACTCAGGGGGAAGATACACTTTGATGGTTCGTTCCTCAGATAAATGCGCACTGTATAAGGAGTGCCCTTCAATTCGTCGCTTCGTGTACATCTCGTCAACCATGGTGATCTCCTTTCAGGAACGTGGCGTTCGGAAGTGGTTGAATGAATTTCTGTTCTGTTATCATCGATGACGATGTGTAACAGAAAAATGTTTCTGGAAAAGAAGAGTCGCAACTTTTCGCTATCTGTATTATACTATATTAGCGATCTGTATTATTCAATTTGGAATATCGTCTGACGATATTTCCGACACGAAACGAACTGATTATCCGAGGTGAACTGACAATGAGCGCTATCGCACCTGCGAAGCCACTGCCGTACTTGCAAGTACTCGATCCAAAGGGCGTAATCGTCAATCCTGATTTGGCGCCAAGATTGACTGATGAAGCGTTGCGCGCTCTGATGTACAAAATGGTGTTTACTCGGGTGTGGGATCAGCGCGCCGTCAAGCTGACGAGACAGGGTCGACTGGGATTTTACGCCCCTGTGGCGGGTCAGGAGGCTTCCATGGTCGGCAGCGAAGCGGCGACTGCGAAAGATGATTTTTTGTTGCCGAGTTATCGCGATGTGCCTCAGGCTGTCTGGCATGGATGGCCCTTGTATCAGGCTTTTCTGTATTCGCGCGGGCATCAGCATGGCGGCCAGTTTCCGGAGGGCGTCAATGTACTTATTCCACAGATCATTATTGGCGCACAGATCGTTCAGGCGACCGGGGTCGGCATGGCCTTCAAGTTGAAAGGAGAAAAACGCGTGGCCTTCACTTACATCGGCGACGGCGGCACCTCGCAGGGCGACTTCTATGAAGGGATCAATTTTGCCGGAGTATACCAGACGCCGACGGTCTTTGTCGTCCAGAACAATCAATTTGCGATCTCCGTTCCTGTGAAGTTGCAGACAGCTGCGGAAACTCTGGCCAAAAAGTCTGCAGCTGCGGGCATCCCCGGTATCCAGGTCGACGGCATGGATGTTCTGGCTGTTTACGCTGCGATGAAGCAGGCCGTAAGCCGCGCGCGATCGGGGGGCGGGCCGAGCTTGATTGAAACAGTCACGTTTCGCTATGGTCCCCACACGATGAGCGGCGATGATCCGACGCGGTATCGCAGTAAAGAACTGGAGGAAGAGTGGCGGCAAAAGGATCCCCTGGTGCGCTTTCGCAACTATCTTTCGCAGCGCGGTCTATGGTCCGACAAGGACGAGGAAGCCGTGATCGAGGAAGCGAAGACGACGGTAAGTGAGGCGCTGACAAAGGCGGATGAGTACCAGAGCATGACGTTGCCCGGCCTGATTGACAGGATGTTTGACACCCTTCCCCACGACCTCATTGCGCAACGCGCCGAACTCACAGAATAGACTTTGACGGAATGACAATGACTCGCCAGGACGGATCATGCATTGCACTGCAGCGAGTTTTGCGGCCTTTGGGCCGCACATGTTTGAGCGGCAGTGCAATGCATGATCCGTCCTGGCATGGCAGGGATGACC
>JAJZEE010000057.1 GCA_021805735.1 Bacillota bacterium | reverse complement strand
GAGTTGAGCATTGCGACTGTTGCTGTGTACTCAGAGGCGGACCGTGACGCCTTGCATGTCCAGTTGGCCGATGAAGCGTACTGCGTAGGGCCGACTGCAAGCAAGCAGAGCTATTTGAACATCGCGAATATCATTTCGGTGGCGACATCCGTCGGCGCCGACGCCATACACCCAGGTTACGGGTTCCTGTCGGAAAACAGTGATTTTGCGGAAGTGTGTCAGGCGGTCGGGGTCAAGTTTATCGGACCTACAGCGGACGCTATTGAAAAAATGGGCGACAAGTCTACAGCGAAGGCGACCATGAAACGTGCGGGGGTTCCCACGGTGCCTGGAACGGATGGACTTATTCAAAGCCCGCACGAGGCCGCGGAGATAGCCCAGGGCATCGGGTTTCCCGTTATCATCAAGGCGACCGCAGGCGGCGGGGGCAAAGGCATTCGGGTCGTACATTCTCAGGATGAACTGATGGCGGCCCTTGCGATTGCGCAGTCCGAAGCGGGTTCGGCATTTGGAAACACCGGCGTCTATCTGGAAAAATATCTGGTCAAACCGCGACATGTGGAGATCCAGGTGTTAGCCGACCAACACGGGCATGCGATTCATCTCGGTGAACGCGACTGTTCTGTACAGAGGCGATTGCAAAAGCTCCTGGAGGAATCGCCGTCTCCAGCTCTTTCTCCCGCGACGAGATTGCAGATGGGGGAAGCGGCCGTGGCTGCAGCGCTTGCAGTGCAGTACGAAGGCGCCGGAACAGTCGAATTCTTGCTCGATGAGAACGGAACGTCGTTTTATTTTATGGAGATGAACACGCGAATTCAGGTGGAGCATCCTGTTACGGAACTTGTTACTGGGATTGATCTCATTCATGAACAGATCAGGATAGCGGCAGGGTATCCGCTGTCCTACGCGCAGACGGATGTAGAGCAGCGCGGGCATGCGATTGAATGCAGGATCAATGCAGAAGACCCGGACAAACAGTTCATGCCGTGCCCTGGGGTCATTACGGCGTACCTGCCCCCGGGCGGCTTTGGCGTCCGCGTGGACAGCGCAGTGTATCACGGCTACATGATCTCTCCCTTTTACGACTCCATGATCGCCAAGCTGATCGTCTGGGCGCCCACGCGCCAAGAGGCGATTGATCGTATGAAACGTGCGCTCGGCGAGTTTCAAATCGCCGGGATCAAGACGACAATTCCATTTCATGAACGATTGTTGGAACACCCATTGTTTGTCGCTGGCGATGTGAACACCAGGTTTCTTGAATTTCATGCGGTTTGACCACAATATCTGCTAAGATGAGGACAAGGCACAGTGATGAACTTTCCAGAGGGGGGAATCGGGTATGGCGGGAAGCGGAGCGTTACAGGCCGAAGTGGGGTCTGGAGACATGGGAACAACCCAGATCGCGAACGAGGTCATCGCCGTCATCGCAGGTCTGGCGGCGACCGATGTCAGAGGAGTTGCCGACATGAGCGGGGGTGTCGTTGGCGGTATCACGGAGCGTTTGGGGCGCAAAAACCTGGCGAAGGGCGTCAAAGTAGACGTATCGCCTGATGATCGCCAATGTTCCATTGACCTGGCCATCATTGCGGAGTATGGATACCGGATTCCCGAGATCGCTATGGAGATTCAGGATGGCGTGAAGCGGGCGATCGAAGGTATGACGGGACTTGAAGTCACGGCGGTTAACGTCAGTATACTGGGGATCGCATTTCGCTCTGAGGAGCAGGACGAAGGCAAGGAAAAGGCGCGCCAGTGATCCTGGAGTGCCTTCAAACAGGGAATCCTGACCATTCGTTGTCCCCCGGACTCTTGCCAGTGACCAAGCACCGGGGGGTGATTTTTATGAGGAGGGTAAGGGGTGTCAGTCGGAAATCAAGTGTTGTTGCGCGTCTTTGCATTTTTGGTGTTTCTTGGCGCAATTTGGGCGGGTTTGCTGCTGGCCGATGTGGGGCCTGTCATTGATGCGACGCGGTACGCCGTTCTTGAGGGAGTGGCCTTGTCAGTATATATTGCCGTGTTATTCGCGGCAGCGTTGCGCTTTCTGGTGTTTCGCCTGACCCCGCGATCAGCGCACGCTTTCGTACGGGATACTGGCGGCGGGGAGATCCGCATTGCCCATGGTACCGTGCGAGAACTGGCCAGGCGCGCCGCCATGCAGGTGCGGGGCGTGGAGCGCCTGCAAACGCGCATTCAGGAAGATCCCGCGGGTCTTGTGGCTTATCTGAGCGTACGGGCAACTCCCGGCGCGGATCTGAACGCCATGAGCGAGCAGCTTCAACAGACTGTCAGTGAGGCGATCCGCAGCGCCACATCACTTGCAGTGTTTGCCGTACACGTTCACGTGACAGGTATCGCTTCTCAGGAACCCGCCAGGTGAATCCAGGAGGGAGGCTTTGGTCGTTGGATAAGTTTGTGGCTGTTATGCGCAAGTTAACCCTGTTGCCAAGGCGCTATGTCGGGGTGGCGTTGGCGGTGCTGTGTTGGCTTTTGATTCTCACAGTCGGTTTTTTTCCCACTTTGCTGTTGTCGGTATTTGTAACTGTGGGATATTCGCTTGGACGCATGCTCGACGGGAAGACAGACTGGCAGGAATGGGTAGAACGGATCTGGCAATCGGATCGGTTTGATTAGACCCGCATAGGACGCCTCAGCGTTACGCAACAGATCAGGGATGGAGGGTATATTCGTTGAGTCGTCACATGGCCAGGGAGCGAGCCTTGCAAACGTTGTTTCAGATGGACATTAACCAAATGGAATCAGAGCAGGCCGCAGCGTACACACAAACGGTGGTTTCTGAAGCGGTTGGGGAGAACGCGTACGACCGACCCTACTTCAATCTGCTGCTAAACGGCGTACTGAAGCACCAAACGTATATTGATGCAGTTTTAAACCAGTATAGTGAAGATTGGTTAGTGTCGCGTATGCCTGGCGTGGATCGCAATGTGCTTCGAATCAGCGCTTACGAGCTTATCTACGAGCACGATCTGCCCGTGGCGGTGGCCATTGACGAGGCTGTGTCGCTGTGCAAGGACTACGGAACAGAACATTCAGCAAAATTTGTAAACGGTGTTCTATCGGGTCTGCTGAAAGACATTCCCCTCCTGCGTGAACGCAGTCTGGGATCGTCCTTATGACAGCCAGTCGGACTCGGAATTCGGTGTCTGTGGGGATTGATACCAGCAACTATACGACGTCCATCTGCGCGGTTGATGACAGCGGGAGCATCGTGTTTGAAGAGCGGCGTGTACTGCGGGTTCCGGAGGGCGATCGGGGCCTGATGCAATCCGCGGCGCTGTTTCAACACGTCGCCAATCTCCCGACCCAGCTGGAAAATCTGTCAAAGGCATTGGCTGCTTCGCGGATGGGAACCATTGGCGTTAGTGTTGCGCCTCGTTCCGGACAGGGATCGTATATGCCGGTTTTTCTGGCAGGTGTTCTTGCGGCGCGCGCCCTGGCAACCGGAGCTGGAGGCGTACTCATCGAAACGAATCATCAAGCGGGTCACATCGCTGCGGGAGTGGCAACGTCCGGAATGCCTCTGCAAGACGGGGAGACGTTTCTGGCGCTCCATCTTTCAGGCGGCACGACCGATATACTGTCAGTCACAAAACACGAGACTGATTATCGGACTGAGATCGTGGCCAGCGGCCTCGATCTGCACGTTGGACAGTACGTGGACAGGATCGGTGTTGCTCTCGGGCTCCCGTTTCCCGCTGGCAGACATTTGGAGGAACTTGCGGGCACTTGGGGACAGAAACCCATGCCCGTCGTTCCGAGTCGCGTCAAAGAAGGCGCTCCCAGTTTTGCCGGTCCCCTGACTGCGGCCTCGCGGTTACTGGCAACAGGCGAACCACCGGCGGCCGTCGCTGCGAGTGTACTGCGATCCATTGCAGTCACTGTCGAGAAGATGCTGCGTCACGCATTTGACACAACAGGCGCCAAGAAGGCGCTTCTCGTTGGCGGAGTTGCCTCCAATCGGCTCATTAGAGCCAGGGTGGAAAGTCGCTTTGGAGCAGATCGCGGTCGAGACGCTGGCCTCTATTTTTGCGATCCGTCTTACGCGTCAGACAATGCACTGGGGGTTGCACTAATCGCGCGAGAACATGGGCAGTGACCATTTGCCGGACGCCTCGAGCGCCCCGAGGATTTTCGTCCAAAAGTGTGACAACGCGCCATGATCTCTGGTGATTTTCTCGCAAAACTGTCATTGGCTTGCCAAAACGGGCTGTAGTATACTAGGAAAGGCGCTTCGGGCGGCGTGAATCGATAGTCCAGCCGCATGAGGGGCGTCTGCCAGATGTCGGGAAACGTGAGTATCCGTTTGGATCGAGACGCCGATCATGCGTCGACGAAGGCTGACTCGGATTAGAAGGCTTAGGAGGAAAATCATTTGGGAACGGATTTGCAACTGCCATACGATGAGAGGGTATACGACATCACGATTATCGGTGGAGGTCCTGTGGGACTCTTTACCGCCTTTTATGCGGGGATTCGGGATGCCAGCACCAAGATCATTGACAGCCTGCCGCAACTCGGCGGGCAATTATCGGAACTCTATCCAGAGAAATTCATATACGATGTGGCGGGCTTTCCGAAAATCCGCGCGATGGATCTCGTCGACCAACTGATTGAACAGACTGGTCAGTATCACCCAGCGGTGTGCCTGGGAGAAAAAGTGCTCAACCTGATCAAGCGTGAGGACGGCACCTTTGAGCTGCACACCGACCGCAAGGTCCATCTTTCGCGATCCGTCATTGTCACTGCGGGCATTGGCGCTTTCACGCCAAAATCTCTGCCTGGGGACAATGTCAAGGAATTTGAGGGTAACGGCATTTATTATTACATTGACGATTTGAAGCGGTTTAGAAACAAGCGGGTGCTCGTGGTTGGCGGCGGCGATACGGCTGTGGATTTTGCGCTTATGCTTGACGGCACAGCCAAAGCGGTCACCATGATCCATCGTCGCGATCAGTTTCGCGCTCACGAGGAAAACGTCAAGTCCCTGTTCGCCTCAGGGGTTGATGTGAAAACCTTTTATGAATTGAAAGCGGCGTATGGGAACACGGCCTTGACAGGCGCAACCATTATCGAAAATCGCTCACGGCGGACGGAAGAACTTGAAGTCGACGCCATTATTGGGAGTCTCGGTTTTTCCGCTTCTTTAGGGCCGATTCTGGAGTGGGGGCTGGAGCTTGTCGGCAATGAAATCGTGGTGGATTCGCGCATGGGAACAAACATTCCCGGCGTTTACGCTGCTGGTGACATCGTTACGTACCCCGGCAAGATTAAGTTGATCGCCACCGGTTTTGGGGAAGCCCCCACTGCGGTGAACAACGCAAAGACTTATCTGGACCCGACCTCCAAGCTTCATCCGGGTCACAGCAGCAGCCGCAAGGAGTAGCAAGGAATCGCACACACTCCCGTGACTGAGGTGAAGGCATGGCCATTCTGATTGACGGCAAGGCATGGGCTGCGCATGATCGGGCGCAAACGGCTGTTGCTGTAGCGAAATTGGCGGACAGTGGCATAAAACCTGGACTGGCAGTCGTTCTTATCGGGGAGCATCCGGCATCCATGAGCTATGTCCGAGGAAAGGACAAGGCTGCCTCGGAGGTTGGCATCTATTCCGAAGTGACTCATCTGCCATCGTCAATGACCGAAGCAGGACTTCTGCACTTGATCCGGGAGTTGAACCACGATGAGAGATTTCATGGCATTCTCGTGCAATTGCCGTTGCCAGCGCATATCAACGAACAAACCGTGATTGAGGCGATTGCGCCCCGCAAGGATGTAGACGGCTTTCACCCCTTCAACGTAGGAGCGCTCGCGCTTGGATTGCCAGGCATGGTTCCCTGCACTCCGCTTGGCATTATGCGGTTGTTTGAGTATGAGAACATCCCACTCGAAGGCAGGCACGCGGTAGTGATTGGACGTTCTCACATTGTCGGCAAACCGATGGTTCAACTGTTGCTGGCTGCGAACGCTACAGTTACGGTGTGTCACTCGCGTACAAAGGATCTCGCTGGCTTGACCCGTCAGGCGGACATCATCATAGCAGCGATTGGAAAGCCGCGGTTTGTCACTGGCGACATGGTCAAGCCGGGTGCTGTGGTCATCGATGTTGGCATCAACCGATCAGAAGGGAAAATCTGTGGAGATGTCGATTTTGCGAGTGTCGAACCGGTGGCCTCTCATATCACTCCAGTGCCTCGCGGCGTAGGGCCAATGACAATCGCCACATTGTTAAACAACACGGTAAAAGCGGCGTCTTTGCGGGCTTAGCCTGACAAAGGCCAAGCCAATGCGGACGGGTTGCCTGGCACGATCGGACCTGTTACCGCCATGGGGGAGACAGCGATCGAACCAGTACGGTCTGTTTACGAAGCGACACTCTTATTGAAACAGCTTGTTCAGGAAGCGCCGGATCTCGCACATTTGACGGTCCGGGGCGAGGTGTCCAATATCAGTAGACCTGCGAGTGGACATCTATACTTTACTCTTAAAGATGAACGGGCTCGCCTGCGGGTGGTCATGTTCGCGGGAAAGGCGCGTTTCTTGCGGTTTGCGCCTCGTGATGGAATGAGCGTCATCGTTCAGGGCGCCATTGACATTTTTGAACGCTCTGGCGACTACCAACTATACGCCGAGGCAGTTCAACCGGATGGTCTGGGCGCTCTATACCTTGCCTACGAACAGTTGAAAGAGCGATTGCAGACTGAAGGACTCTTTGATCACAGCCGCAAGAGATCTCTGCCGCTGTATCCAGAGCGAATTGCCCTTGTCACGTCGGCTACCGGAGCCGCCGTGCGCGACATGATCACGACCCTGGCGAGGCGTTATCCGCTGGCTCAGGTATTGGTTGTACCAGTGGCTGTACAGGGTGAGGACGCGCCGCGGCAGATCGCCGAGGGCATTGCCATGGTGTCAAGATGGGGTTTGGCGGATGTCATGATCGTAGGTCGCGGAGGCGGGTCTTTTGAGGAACTGTTTGCCTTCAATACCGAGGTTGTCGCTCGGGCCATCGCGGCCGCACCGATTCCTGTCGTATCGGCGGTGGGGCATGAAACGGATACTACGATCGCGGACTTTGTCGCTGATGTCCGGGCGGCGACACCTACCGCAGCCGCTGAACTCGCAACGACGGACGTAAGGGACATCGATGTTCGACTCACGAATGCCGAACATCGCTTGTCAACCGCTGTCGCAAACATTTTGAGCCAGGGCGCTGAACGGGTTGCGCGACTCTCACAGAGCAGAGTCCTTTCAGAACCGGAACGGATGGTATTTTCGCTGCATGAACGGCTTGACGCACTGGAACGCGATTTGCGCGTCCACCTGCGAGCGCGCGTGGACGGGAGCGTGCGCGTCGTTTCGGGGCTGGAGTTGCGACTCGCGCGCCAGTCGCCAACTGCCAGGCTCGGTGCACAGCGTGCTCGTCTGGATTCGCTGTCAACCCGGCAAGAACATGCGTTGCGGCGATTTCTTGATGGTCGCGAAACGCGTCTGGCGCAGGCCACTACAAGTTTGGAACTGCTGAGTCCGCTTGCCGTAATGAAGCGCGGCTACGCTGTCGTGGTGGCCAGCGCAACGCGGCGCGCCATCACTGGTGTCAATGAGGTACAGCCGGGGGACGCCGTCCATGTGCAACTCACGGGTGGATGGCTGGACTGCCAGGTATGGGGGGTGCACGGTGATGACGAATCCGAATCCTGATGCCGGGAGCGCTGAATTGACGTTTGAAGTGGCATTGGCGCGCCTTGAGGACGCCGTCAAAAAACTGGAGTCTGGCGAACTGTCATTGGATGACGCCATCTCACAGTTTCAGGCAGGCATGCAATTGGTGCGGCTATGTCGGAACAAACTGCAGGCAGCGGAACAGAAAATCGAACTGGTGATGGCCAGTGAGCGAGGTATTGAGGTGAGTCCATTCAAGCTGGAGGAGTAGAAACAACTCTATGAGCGCAAAACCGGATATTCGCAATTATATGAAGACATTGATTCCTGAAGTCGATCGGGCGATGGATCGCTACCTCAGGACTGACATCGACATTCCGCCGCAGTTGCTGGAAGCTATGAGGTACAGCGTCTTTGCGGGAGGTAAACGCCTGCGTCCGGTACTGGTCATCGCTGCAACCGAAGCGCTTGGAGGTCAACCCACGGACGTGATGCCCGCCGCATGCGCCCTGGAGTTTATACACACGTATTCGCTCATTCACGATGATCTGCCAGTCATGGACAACGACGACTATCGGCGAGGGAAGCTCACAAATCATAAGGTGTTTGGAGACGCGGGCGCCGTACTCGCAGGCGACGCTCTGCAGGCGCTGGCGTTTCACGCGCTTGCAGACTCTGCGCTCCCGGCCCCGCGGGTGGTGCAGATGGTTGCAGAACTGGCGCGGGCGAGCGGTCCGGCTGGTATGGTCGGGGGGCAGTCGGCTGATATTGAGCATGAAGGGCAACCAGTGTCTGCGGATGGTCTGGCGTATATCCATCGACATAAAACAGGAGCGCTGATTACGGCGGCGGTTCGGTTAGGAGCCATTGCGCAGGGGGCGGATGAAGGTACGCTGTCTCAGCTGACCGTCTATGCGCAAGCCATTGGGTTGGCGTTTCAAATTGTAGACGACCTGTTGGATGCCACCGGCACGGAACAATTGATGGGCAAGACCACAGGAACAGACGCAAAAGCTGGCAAAGCGACGTACCCAGCGTTATTCGGCGTGGAACAATCACAGAAGATGGCGATGGATCTCACTGAGCAGGCCAAATCCGCGCTGCTAAACGCGGGAGGCGTGGTGAACAGGGAGATGCTTATGGCCATGGCCGACTACCTGAGTTTGCGTGACCGCTGAAGTTCCAGACATTCCTTGCGTAATGCGGAATCTCTTCGGCTACAATATCGTGCGGGAGGTGATGCGCGTGACCATTGGAATAAAAATGCAGCAGACAATCGCTTCTGCGGAGGGTGTGGCGGCGAATTTGAAACAGTTCGCCCTGGACACTCAGGATCAGCAGGCAAAACAGATGTTTAACCAGTTGTCTCAAACAGTAGACAATTGCGTGACGACTCTGCAATCGCGACTGACCTATATCCAGCAGCAGGAACCTCAATACAGGCAGCAGTAGGGACAGCGCCCTGCGTGCTGTGTCAATGATCACAGAACGGTGATGCCTGGCGTTTCTGAGTGGCATGGCTTGGCAGATTGATGGGCCAGCCATGCCTATGCTATACTTTTCTAAACCATACTATGTACTGATAGATATACTTGAAGTGTAGCGGATGTTTTGGAAAGGACGGCGCTGCCATGTTTTTGGAGCGTGTGAACGGGCCGGTAGATCTAAAATCCTTCACAACCCCGGAACTGGAGCTGTTGGTCGGAGAAATCCGGGATTTTTTAGTGAACAGCATCACTTCAACGGGTGGGCATTTCGGAGCGAATTTGGGTGTTGTTGAACTCACCGTGGCGTTGCATTACGTTTTCGAATCGCCGACAGACCGCATTGTGTGGGATGTCGGGCATCAAGCGTATATACACAAAATTTTGACAGGGCGCAAGCATCAGTTTTCGACCCTGCGTCAGTTTAAAGGCTTGGCGGGATTTCCAAAGCGCACGGAAAGCCCCCACGACGCCTTCGGTGTGGGCCACGCCAGCACGTCCCTTTCGGCGGCGCTCGGAATGGTGATTGCGCGTGATTTGCGCGCGGAGAGTCATCACGTGGTCGCGGTAATCGGCGACGGCGCCATGACCGGGGGCATGGCGTTTGAAGCGCTTAACCACGCGGGTCATTTGAAGAAACGTCTTCTGGTGATCCTGAATGACAATGACATGTCGATTTCCCCGAATGTTGGCGCGGTGTCTCATTATTTGACGCGACTTCGTTCGGATCCGCATTATGGGAAAATCAAGGCCGAAGTTGAGTCGATGTTGCGCCGAATTCCATCAATCGGCGGGCGACTGGCGACGACTGCGGAGAGATTCAAGGATACGCTCAAGTATTTTATGGTTCCCGGCGCTTTTTTTGAAGAGATGGGTTTCTCCTACTTCGGGCCTATTCCCGGACATGATCTTCCGGCTCTCGTACAGATTTTGCGCCAGGCCAAAGACCTTGATGGTCCCGTCCTGCTTCATGTGGTGACGCAAAAGGGCAAGGGGTACGCGTCAGCGGAAGCCGCTCCGGACAAACTGCATAGCATCGGTGGAGCTGTAGTGAAAGCAAAATCAACCGTTCCGTCGTATACAGGGGTATTTGGAACGACATTGATTGATCTGGCCAAAGCGGACGATCGCATCGTCGCTGTTACTGCGGCCATGCTGACCTCGGGGTTAAATGAATTTGCACAGATCTTTCCGCAGCGTTGTTACGATGTGGGCATAGCGGAACAGCATGCGGCAACGCTTTGCGCTGGGTTGGCCGCAGCCGGACTTAGACCCGTGTTTTCCGTGTATAGCACGTTTTTGCAACGTGCGTATGATCAGGTGATTCATGACATTTGTATTCAAAATCTGCCGGTTGTTCTGGCGATCGATCGCGCAGGGCTCGTGGGGCCGGACGGAGAGACTCACCAGGGTGCATTTGACCTGCCATTTCTGCGCGCTATTCCAAATATAACCATCATGATGCCGAAGGATGAAGGCGAGCTTCGGCACATGCTGTATACCGCGTTTACCTTGCCAGGGCCGGTGGCGGTGCGTTTTCCGAGGGAAGACGGAGTGGGAGCCAATTTGACAGAGCCATTTCATGTGATTCCTGTAGGCCATTCGGAAACTGTGCGACACGGTACAGATGTGGCGCTGATCGCTTTGGGCCCGATGGTCGCGGTCGCGGGCAATGCTGCGCTCATGCTCGCCAAACATGGCGTCTCGGCGCGCGTGGTCAATATGCGGTTTGTCAAGCCAATTGATGAAAATCTGCTGCTGGAATTGGCAGCGCAACACGTGCCGATAGTAACGATTGAGGAGGGGTCGCAAAAGGGCGGCATGGGATCGGCTATCCTCGAATTTTACGCTGTACAGGCCATCACGCACTCTGTATATCCGCTGGGGTTGCCGGATCGTTTCGTGGAACATGGCAGCAGACCAGAGCTTTTGCGCCAGGTGGGGTTGACATCAGAGCACATTGCGGAAGCCGCGCTGCTGACTTTAGACCGTGCGCTAAAGGCGAAGCCGGGAAGAAGGACAGTGGGACGGTGATGGGCAAAGAACGGCTGGACGCGCTCTTGGTGCAGCGGGGACTCGCACCAAGCCGGGAACAGGCCAAGCGGCTGATCATGGCAGGTCTTGTTTATAACGGAACTGAACTCGTGGACAAACCAGGAACCCAAGTGCGGGAGGATGCGGCGCTGTCTGTAAAGGGAGCGCTCCATCCTTTTGTCAGTCGCGGCGGCCTGAAATTGGAAAAAGCCTTGCGTACCTTTGCTATTTCCCTGTCTGACAGAGTGGTTGTGGACGTTGGAGCATCCACGGGAGGATTCACCGACTGCGCGCTTAAACACGGCGCCGCTCTTGTCTACAGCGTGGATGTGGGATATGGTCAACTGGCGTGGGAGTTGCGGATCGAGCCGCGTGTGCGGGTGATGGAACGCGTGAATTTTCGTCATGTAAGTCCGGCTGAGTTTGATCCGATGCCTGACGCGGCGGTGATGGATGTCTCCTTTATCTCGGTTGCGAAACTGTTTCCCAAACTGTTCTCCGTTCTGAAATCGGGGTCTCCCGTGGTAACTCTCATCAAGCCCCAGTTTGAAGCGGGCCCTTCGCTTGTTGGGAAAGGCGGCATCGTGCGCGATCGAGCGGTTCATGAGAGCGTGGTGAAACGGGTCATCGAAGCGGCGACGCAGGCGGGTTTTGTTTCTCGCGGACTGACCTGTTCACCGATTTTGGGGGGCGATGGGAATCTGGAGTTTTTACTGTGGTTGCAGGCAGGCGGGTTTGGGGAAACGGCGGACATCCGTGTGGCGGAAGTCGTCGGCGAGGCGCACGAGTGGGGAGTATCGGGGGGCTAGACAACAACCGGGATGAAAAACCCGCTTGGCCGGAATCGTATGCTGTGCCGAGGCGAGTTCGGCGCAGCCGTGTTTGAGAAGCGGCGCAGCATACGATTCCGGCGGGCAGAGATCATCGATGGTTTCGGGCTAGACATCCATGCCGGGGGAAATATACGCCAGCGGCGATACATTGGGCCAGCAGGAATTTTCCTTCAGATCGGCGAACTGTCTCTGAAGGGGGTGTCGCTGCTTGGAAGTGCTTGCTATTCTCACGTTTCTTACAGTCGCCTTCCTGTTCTTGCGCGGCAAGTATCTGCGCAGTCCACTGGGAGACCACGAACTGCAGTCACGGCGCGAACATTTGATCCGTGCGGCGGATATCCTTCAAGAACAGGGCTATCGGATCGTTGGAGAACGCATCGCGCACGAAGTGGCGTCGTACATCGGCAACCGTAAGTTTGTATCCTACATAGTGGTGGATTACATGGTTGAGAAAGAAGGTCTTCAATACCCGGTGAAAGTGCGCTCTCCCCGCGATCCGGACCGGATGAGCGGCGCGCTGTTGCGCAGGCAATTTCTGACGCTGTACACCCTTTATGAAACCCCGATTGCTTATGTGAATCCTTACACGGGAATGATTGACCTAGTGGACTTTGCGCTCGACTTTCCTGGTCGCCACTATCGCCGCCGTTGGCGTACGCGTTTGCTGTGGCTGTGTGTCGGCGTGGCGCTTGGTTGGCTCCTATCTTTGTCGCATTGAAAGGGTGGGCGTACAATGGTACAGACGATTGGTCTTGTGATCAATCACACCAAAACAAATGCCGACGTTATCGCAACTCGCCTGATCGCCGCCATTTTGCGCTGTCGGGGTCAGGTGATCATCGAGTCAAAGACGGCTGAAGCGCTTGACAGACCCGACCTGGCTTCGTCGTCAGATGAGTTTTCTAAACGGGCGGACATGATTTTTGTTCTCGGTGGAGATGGCACGTTCCTTGGAGCGGCTCGGCGGTTTTCCTGTTTTGACATACCTATGCTCGGAATCAATATCGGTCATCTGGGATTTCTGTCTGAAGCGGAGCCTCAGGATTTGGAGATGGCAGTTACACGCGTGTTGAACGGCGATTACTATCTGGAACGGCGGATGATGCTGGAGACGTGCGTATGGCGTGACGGGGCCTGCGTTCATCGCAGCATAGGGTTAAACGACGCCGGCATTGGCAAAGGCTCATTTGCGCGGATGATCGAGGTGCAGATCTATGTCGACGACAATCTGTACGACGAATTCTCTGGAGACGGCCTGATCGTGTCGACGCCCACGGGTTCCACAGCGTATTCCCTATCCTGCGGGGGTCCGATTGTGGTGCCGCATATGCAGGTGATGATCCTGACGCCAATCTGCGCTCACAAACTGGTGGCTCGTCCGTGTGTGATCGGCGCTGAACAGAAGGTGCGTGTCAAAGTCACGGCAAGCCATAGTGATCTTGGTCTGACCGTGGACGGGCAGGTAGGATTTCCACTGCAAAGCGGCGACGATGTTGTGGTAATCCGCGCCGCTTGCGAGACGATTCTTGTACGGTGGCAGGAGCGGGCCTTTTTCTCCATTTTGCAGAGTAAACTGCGTGGCGACTGAGCGGTTGAAAGGACGGGTAGTGTGAAGGGACAGCGCATGCTAAAGATCCGGGAGATCATCTCGGACAATGTAATCGAGACTCAGGAAGAATTGGTGGAGGCTCTCAGAGTGGCTGGGTTCGTCGTTACGCAGGCCACGATTTCCCGCGATATCAAGGAAATGCATCTGATCAAGACGTCCACTGCGGATGGGCGAAACAAATACTCTCTGCCTACGGCGCCGTCATCGTTTAAACCCGATGTCAAGCTGCACCGTCTGCTTAATGATGTGTTTGTCGCCATTGATTATGCAGAGAATCTCGTTGTGATGCGAACGATGCCCGGCAACGCCCATGCCGTCGCCGTATTGTTCGATGCCCTCGATTGGCCAGAGTTTCTGGGAACCGTGGCCGGTGATGACACCATCTTGCTGGTGACCAGATCGAGCGAAAGCGCCAGGGTGGTTGTAGAACGCATCAAAGGGTTACTTTGAGAGGTGAAACCTTATGTTGCGAGCATTGCAAGTGGAAAACATTGCGCTGCTGCATAGACTTCAACTGGAACTGCAACCAGGGTTCACTTGTCTGACTGGGGAAACAGGAGCGGGGAAGTCGATCCTGCTTGACGCGGTAGGGCTTTTACTAGGATCTCGAGGCAGTGTTGACTTGGTGCGCACGGGTACGGACAAGGGTGTCGTTGAGGGCGTGCTGGATATCGTCGGTGAGGCGTTTGATCCAGTACGCCTGCTTTGCGCGGAACAGGGGATCGACGCCGATGATGACCAGTTGGTGATTAGTCGAGAGGTGTTCGCTTCGGGAAAAACAGTGGCTCGAGTGAATGGCCGAATCGTAACCGTGCAGTTTTTACGCCAGTTAGGGGCATACTGTGCACATCAGCATGGCCAGCATGACAGCGCCGTACTGTTGCGATCGGAAGAACATCTTGCGTTGCTCGACGTCTACGGCGGATCTTCTCTGGCTACAGTGAAGGCCGATTATACAGCGTGCCACAGGCGGTTGACGAATGCCACCCATGCGCTGCGACAGGCTGAATCAGACAGCAAAGAGCGCGCTCAGCGGCTCGACATGCTCGCCTTTCAAATTCAGGAGATCACAAAGGCCCGAATTCATGCGGGAGAGGAAGTTCAGTTGCGGGAGCTGCGCGGCAGACTTCAACATGCAGAAAAACTGCGGTCCGCCACTGATGATGTTTATGAGAAAGTGTACGAAGGTGGTCCGCGGATACCGGCCGTCGCCGATGAAGTGTATCGGCTCACAGGTGTGGTGGAAACGGCGATGCGTTTTGATCAGTCGCTCGGGGAGTTGCGCGACTATCTGGAGACGGCCCAGGTTAACCTGACAGAAGCCGCCGATTTCGTGCGACGCTACAGAAGTCGTCAGGACTTTTCACCTGAAGAACTACAGCGCGTTGAAGACCGTCTGGCCACCCTTGAACGTCTGTTTCGCAAATACGGCGAGTCCTCATCGGCGATTCTCGAATACCTTGAGCAGGCTCGAGAGGAGCAGGAGCGGCTTCTTCGCCATGAGGAAACGATAGCTCACCTCACGGAGGCGTGTGAGCGGGCTTTCACAGAATTGCAGACAGCCGCGGCAGCTCTGACAGCCGTGCGCCAATCCTGCGCGGCGGCGCTCGAAGATCAGCTCACGGCGGAACTCTCACTCCTTATGATGCCAAACGTACGTCTAAGCATGCGCCTTACACCGATTTCTCCGGGCCCTCAGGGGGCCGATGACGCCGAATTGCTTATCAGCGCCAACCAGGGCGAAGCGCAAAAACCATTGGCGAAAATCGCGTCGGGCGGCGAACTCTCCCGCGTCATGTTGGCCCTGATTCAGGTGCTGTCGGGAAACGCGTCGGTTCCCACGCTCATTTTTGATGAAATCGACGCGGGCATTTCCGGGCGGGCCGCGCAAGCAGTGGCTGAACGCATTGCGCACATTGGACGCCAACACCAGGTTCTTTGCGTCACGCATCTTCCGCAAATGGCCTGCTATGCGACTCATCACCTTTTGATCGACAAACGAATCGACGGTGATCGGACATATACAACGGTAAGACTCCTCTCAGAAGAGGAACGGGTGGATGAAATCGCCAAGATGATCAGTGGTGAAATCATAACGGAGACGACTCGCTCGCATGCGCGCGAGATGTTGCGCCGAGGCGCTCGTTCCCTATGACCGGTTGCGTAACCCGTATGCCTGTGTCACGCTCCGATTCGTGGTTCTCTCAGTTCCTCCTGAGCCATGTTTTGTCCGACATTGACCTCACCTGGTGCGGGCAGGCTACTGTCATCGGTGTGAAAGCGACTGAGTGAGGAGGGTGAGTCGGGGTGAGACATTGGCTATTAAAGGCGGCGACTCTGCTATTGTTTGGCACAATGACCATGGCGCCGATTTCTCCGTTTGTTTCGAATGCGCAGGCGATGACCGCGTCTGACACGGCGCCATCGTACGGGCAGGCGCGATCCGGGGTTTCCCACACAACCGCCGCACCTGACGCGAGTCAGTGGAGTTGGCTCTTTCCAGGAATTCAGTCGGCCAGCGATCCCCATGTTGAGGTGCTGGCTGGCGGTCAATCCATCGGCATCAAACTTCACGCGTCAGGAATCCTGGTTGTCGGATATCATTTGGTGCACGAAGGGAAGCAGGGATTCAGCCCTGGGGAGCGAGCGAACGTTCATGTTGGAGACGTGATCGACACGGTGGAAGGGCAGCGCGTGACAAGCGTAGAGCAGGTATCGCGATTGATAGCCGCTGCAGGCGCAAAGGCAAAACCCATGAAGTTTGGGTTCCACCGCAAGGACCGTGCGTTGACGGCCAGCATCGTTCCGCAACTTGACGATGACACGGGATTGTACCGGATCGGGTTGTATATCCGCGACTCAGCTTCAGGAGTCGGAACCCTGACTTTTTATGTTCCTGTCAACCATGGGTTTGGAGCGCTTGGTCACGTGATTGCGGATGTTGATACGGGGGATCCGATTGAAGGGCGCGGACAGATTGTGCATGCTGCGGTAACATCGATTGACAGGGGAGAATCCGGGCAACCGGGCGAAAAACGCGGACTCTTTGTCAATGAACGCAAGGTTTTGGGAACGATCGTCCGCAATTCCGAATTTGGCGTCTTTGGTTTCATGCAGAACCCTCCTGATCATGGCTATTTTTCTCATCCAATTCAAGTGGCGCTGTCGGACGAAGTGCATCCAGGACCCGCCAGAATTTTGACGGTTGTCAGCGGACAGAAGGTCGAGGCGTTTGACGTCCTGATTGTAAAGGCGACGCGTCAGGATTCAGCCGACATTAAAGGCCTCATCATTCGGATTACAGATCACAGGCTGTTGTCAAAAACAGGCGGTATTGTGCAGGGAATGAGCGGGAGTCCCATTATTCAGGATGGACGATTGGCAGGCGCTGTGACCCATGTGTTTGTCAGCGACCCGACACAAGGGTATGGGGTATACGCGGAATGGATGCTAAAAAACTTGGGTCTTAACACCAAGCAACTGGGAAAAACAGGATTCCCGTCAGCTTCCTAAATAATATAGATGCGATCGCCTATCCACGATCGCATTTTTCAATACATCTTCATGACGCTTCGCGCCACCAACAACGATGAAAAAGCGCCTGCGGCGTTCTTCAGGGATGAAAATGACTAGCCAGGCCGGATCATGCATTGTACTGCCGCGAGTTTTGCGGCCTTTGGGCCGCACATGTTTGAGCGGCAGTGCAATGCATGATTCGGCCTGAAAGGGCAGGAGCAATCGATTTTCCGGATGGATCGACAAATTTCGTGCAGAATTGTCACAATTGGTCGTAAAGTATTTCCACCATATTGCAAGGAACACGGCAAGTGTTGTCGAATATATACTGTGTTGCACAAATGAGGGGGATAGAGTGTGGATATGACGCGGATTTTGATCGCCGACGACAACCGCGAGTTTGCGGAACTGTTGTCGGAGTATTTGAACGATCAACTGGACATGCAGGTTGTCGGTATGGCCAGCAACGGTCATGACGTACTTACCATGACGGAGGAATTGCAGCCTGATGTGCTGGTGCTTGATATTATCATGCCGGTTCTCGACGGCATTGGCGTGTTGGAACGTTTACGACAGATGGCGCACATAACCCTGCCGCGAGTCATAATGCTTACCGCTTTTGGGCAGGATGCGGTGACAAAAAGGGCTCTGGATCTCGGTGCACTGTATTATGTGTTAAAACCATTTGATATGGATCTGTTGGTGGAACGTATTCGCGACGTCGTATCACAGGACATGTACATAGAGCGTGCAAGAGCCGTTTCGGGCGTAAGCGGCGCTACATTTGCCGTACATACTGGTATTGGCCATCCACCAGCAACAGCCAGACTGGTATCGATCAACACAAAAACCCGTTCTGTCGACCAATTGATTACGACTGTCATTCACGAGATTGGCGTACCGGCCCACATTAAGGGATATCAGTACCTGCGAGAAGCGATTGTAATGGTCTATCATAATGTGGAGATCTTGGGTTCCGTCACCAAGGTGTTGTATCCGCAAATCGCCGAACAGTTTTGTACAACGCCGTCAAGGGTAGAGAGGGCCATCCGCCATGCGATTGAGGTAGCCTGGAGTCGCGGCAACACAGAAGCGATCGGACAGGTGTTTGGCTATACGGTCAGTATGAGCAAGGCCAAACCCACAAACTCCGAGTTCATCGCGATGGTGGCAGACAAGCTGCGCATCGAATCAAAGAGTGTGTGAGACCAGATTTGGACGCAACAAAGACCCGCGCGAGTGGTGCGATTGGCAAACATAGACTCGACGCAAATCGCTGAGTCTATGTTTGCATTTATTCGTCATATAACTCAGAATATATTGTTAGTAAGATGAACCAACGCCAGGCCGACAGTATGGAGGGGTAACGCATGAGAGAATGGCCCGAGAATCCGACAGGCGGCTTAAATGGCGCGAATGCGTGGCTTGGCAATGCAGAGCTTGACGCGTCTCTGTTCGACACGTCGTGGAGAAATCGCTGGCAGACTGATCGTCTGGTAGTCCTGGTCAGGGACCCCGTGACGATATTCATTTACTGGGATGTATCGGATAGTCGCAGAAAGCTGATTTGCGAACATTTCCAGTCATCCTGGGCCAGTCTCCCATTTGAACTGGTGGTATTCAACGCGCCAGGCACGGATGCGAGTCAGGTTAGATCTCCTGTGCGCCGCCAGACGGTAACTCCACAACAGACCCGCGCGTACATACACGAATTGGCGCCTGGGGGATCCTTTATTGTTGATCTGACTACCAACACCATTTACGGAAAACCGTTCACCATTTTGCGCTCCGACCCGGTGTTCACTCCCCCTTTGCCAAATCCCCAATGCGGCGCCCCCCGTGCGCTGTTTGCGAAAGTTGGAGAACAGCGCGCTAGACTATGGGTACACGGACAGCAAATGACAGCGTCTTTGGCAACGCAGACCGTTTCCAGGGAGGATCCCGGCACGCCGTACGCAGAGCAGTTCGATGGGTATACGGTACGTACGGCGCAAGGGGGCGCGAAAGTATGACAAACGGGTATATCGCGCTCGCGCTGCACGCCCACTTGCCGTACATCCGTCATCCGCAAGAGGAGTTTTATCTCGAGGAACGATGGCTCTACGAAGCGATCACAGAGACGTATATTCCTATCTTGCAGGTGCTAAAGGGGCTGCAGGCAGACGGAATTCCCTGCCGTCTGACGATGGCTCTGTCGCCGACTCTGATAACGATGCTTGCCGATGAATTGTTGCAGCGCAGGTATTTGCGACATCTTGAACTGCTTTTGGAACTGGCCGAGCGTGAAGTTGAAAGAACGGTCGCAATGCCTGAATTTTACGATACAGCGCTGGAATACGAACGTACTCTGCACGCTGTGAAGGCTTTTTATCTAGGCTATGACCACAACATTGTCACGGCGTTTCGTGAACTGCAGGATGCTGGGATCCTGCATGTCATTACCTGCGCGGCGACGCACGCGTTCTTGCCGTATGTACAGACTCAAGGCGCGCGGCGGGCGCAAATCGCGAGTGCGGTCACCGTGCATGAAGCGCATTTCGGGTTGCGCCCTCAGGGGATCTGGTTGCCGGAGTGTGGATTTGCGCCGGGTGTGGATCAGGTGCTGCACGAATTTGGCATCGATTTCTTCTTTACGGATACCCACGCTTTCCAGGCCGCCCAGCCAGAACCTGTGTTCGGCACGCTGTCTCCCATTTTGACGCCCGCCGGTGTAGCTGCCTTCGCCCGCGACGCAGGCGCTTCCCGTCAAGTTTGGAGCGCGGCGGAAGGCTATCCGGGCGATCCGGATTATCGGGAGTTTTATCGGGATATCGGACATGATCTCGACCTTGAGACAATCCGCCCTTACATTCACCCTTCAGGCATTCGGGTGGATACAGGGTTCAAATACTACCGCGTCACAGGCGCCGGCGCTGACAAGGCTCCCTATCGATTTGCCGCTGCCCGGATGAAAGCGGCGCAGCACGCGAAACACTTTCTCGACCGTTGTCGCGGCGCCATCGACGAGGCGATGCCGCACATGGGGAGGCGCCCCGTGCAAGTGGCCACGTTCGACGCTGAGCTTTTTGGTCACTGGTGGTATGAAGGTCCTGTGTGGATCGATGAGTTTTTTCGCGAGTTGCAGCGCGCCGACGGTGCTGTTCTTCCTGTGACGCCACCTGAATATCTATCACTCTACGACGATTTTCAGATGTGCGACCTGTCTTTTTCCTCATGGGGGCGAGGCGGCTATGGCGAGGTTTGGTTGCAGGATGACAATGACTGGATTTACCCTGCTCTCCACGCCGCAGAGCATTTGATGGCCGAACTCGCGGACAGGCACGTGGAGCCAGAACCGCTTGAGGAGCGTGCGCTCAGACAGGCTGCCAGAGAGTTGATGCTGGCGCAAAGCAGCGATTTTGCATTTATCATGGACGCGAAGACGGTCGTAGAATACGCCGTCAAGCGGACACAGCAGCATGTGAACCGCTTCTTGCGTCTCCACGCGATGTTGACCTCAGAACCGATCGACGAAACATGGCTGAGCGCCGTCGAGGAGTTGGACCGCATCTTTCCGACGGTCGACTATCGGCTGTACCAGACGAAGAGGCAGATCGTTCCCTGGACAGCGTCGCCCACAGCGTCAGGTTGCTATCGGGTCATGTTTTTGTCCTGGGAATTCCCTCCTATGACTGTCGGTGGGCTCTCGCGGCACGTCTACGACTTGTCCCGCTTTCTGTGTCGCGCCAACATTGAAGTCCATGTGCTGACGCCAGAGGTGGAAGGGTGGCCGGCTTACGAAGTGGTCGAAGGAGTTCACGTCCACCGGATTCCAGTCACTCGGCCTGACGGCGGGGAATTCGTTCACTGGGCGTTTCAGATGAATCTGGTGATGATTGACGCCAGCCGAAAACTCTTTTCAGAGGGACTGCGCATTGATGTGATCCATGCGCACGACTGGCTTGTGTCGTATGCGGCCTGCACCCTTAAAAATGAGTTCGGCATCCCTCTGGTCGCCACCATTCATGCCACGGAGCACGGGCGCAACGGAGGCATCTTCACTGACTTGCAGCGGTATATCCATCATCTGGAGTGGCAACTGACGTATGAGGCGCATCAGGTCATTCTGTGCAGCACGTACATGAAACGGGAGGTTGAGGAACTGTTTAGGCTCCCGCCCGAGAAACTGCACGTCATTGCCAACGGTGTGGATCCCACGCTCCTACGGACGCAAAATGCGCGCATAACAGGTGACGGTAAAAGCCAGACCGTGCTCTTTGTAGGTCGCCTGGTCCGAGAAAAGGGAGTGCAGACCCTGATTGAGGCGGCGCCGCTGATTGTGGCCGCCTGCCCGCAAGCCCAGATCGCGATCCTTGGCAAGGGTCCGGAAATGGACGGGCTAAAGCGTCAGGTTGCCGAATCTGGAGTCGCCAAATCGGTGCGTTTTTACGGGTTCGTGTCCGATGACGATCGCAATGCGCTTCTCCATCAGGCGTCAGCGGCGGTTTTCCCCAGCCTGTATGAGCCGTTTGGCATCGTGGCGCTGGAAGCGATGGCGGCCGGGGCCCCCGTTGTGGTTTCCGACGTGGGGGGACTGGCCGATGTTGTGCGACACGAAGAGACCGGCCTCAAGATGGTTCCGGATGATCCGTATTCACTCGCAACACAGGTGATTCGCCTGCTTCAGCAGCCCGAGTTGGGACGCGCTTACGCAAATGCGGCAACGGCTGAGCTTGTGTTCTATGACTGGAACAGAATCGCCAGACAGACGACAGAGGTATACAGGATTGTAGTATCGGAGGGGGTCGGACAGAGATGAAAGCTGTGATTATGGCAGGTGGGAGGGGAACCCGCCTGCGTCCGCTGACCTGTTATCTGCCTAAGCCCATGGTGCCGTTGCTCGATCGGCCGTGCATGGAATACAGTATTGACCTGCTCAAGCAATATGGCATCACGGATATCGCGGTGACCGTTCAGTATCTGCCGCAGGTGATTCGCACGTACTTTGGAGACGGGGCGCAACTCGGCGTCAATCTCCAGTTCTTCGAGGAAACATCGCCATTGGGAACGGCGGGCAGTGTCAAAAATGCCGAGGATTTCCTTGATGAAACATTTCTCGTGATCAGCGGCGACGCGCTTACGGATTTCAATTTGCGCGATATCATCGCGTTTCACAAAAGTCGGCAAGCGCTTGCGACAATCGTGCTGACTAAAGTTGAGGTTCCGCTCGAATACGGCGTCGTTATGACAGAAGAGAATGGTCTGATCAAACGCTTTCTGGAGAAGCCGAGTTGGAGCGAAGTGTTCAGTGATACCGTGAATACGGGTATCTATGTACTGGAACCTGAAGTGCTGCGGCTCGTAGCCGAGGGAATGGAAGTGGACTTTGGCAAACAGGTTTTCCCCGCCATGCTGGAGCAGGGGCGGCCTCTCTATGGTTACGTGGCTGACGGATACTGGTCCGACATCGGCACTTTGAATCAGTACAGGCAGACCCAATTCGACATGCTCATGGGACTGGTCGACGTCGCGATCAAGGGTGAGCAAATGTTTCCGCGCGTCTGGGTCGGAGAGCAGGTGCGCATCGGGAATGAATGTCAGATTCAGGGCCCTTCCTTTATCGGCGCAGGCACCGTGATCGGGGCCAATTCGCAGATAGGACCGTATGCCGTGTTGGGACGCTACAATCAGACGGAGTCAGGCGTAGGCATGGAGCGGTCAGTGGTCTGGAGTCGCGCGCATGTCGGCAAGGCGGCCATGTTGACTGGCGCCACCCTTTGCAACGGTGTTCAGATCGGCACTGGCGTCGATGTCGGTGAAGCCGCTGTGGTGGGAGAAAAGAGTCACATCGGCGACTTGGCCGTAATTCGCCCCGGGGTCAAAATCTGGCCGGAAAAGGCAATCGGGGATGGCACAATCCAGCAAACATCCCTGATCTGGGGTCACTCTGTATTTCAAGGTTTGTTTGATGAGGAAGGGATCAGCGGTATCCCCAATATCGAACTGATTCCGGAAATGGCCGGACGCATCGCGTCGGCCTATGGATCTTGCCTGAAATCAGGGGCGACGGTATCGGTGAGTTGCGACGACTATCCGTACTGTGGAGTGCTGAAGTTCTCCGTGATCTCGAGCCTGCTTGCCATTGGCGCGCAGGTGCGCGACATCGGCGCGGCCCCCGCTCCTGTTGCCAGGTATGAGTGCAGAAGGTCCAACAGCGATGGCGGCATTCATATTCGCAGTACGGGCGAAGGCGAGGACAAGCGCATTTTGCTGCAGTTTTTTGACCGTGAGGGCTTACCCATCGATAAAGGTACTGAGCGCAAAGTT
>JAJZEE010000056.1 GCA_021805735.1 Bacillota bacterium | reverse complement strand
CGATCTTCAATGTGGGAGCATCCCTGACCAGATTATCTTTCCCACGGATTGCGAAGTGATCTTTTCACCCATCGAAACTCGACTAAATTAGTCGGCATTCACGCCGAACATCATTATATGATTAGCGCATCCGGAGGTAAATAGCTATATTGTACTATCCCGAAAAATACGGTCATCCCTGCTATGCCAGGACGGATCATGCACTGCACTGCCGCTCAAACAGGTGCAGCCTAAAGGCCGCAAAACTCGCTGCAGTGCAGTGCATGATCCGTCCTGGCGAGCTGTTTCCATCCCTGAAAAACGTCGCAGACGCTTTTTCATTCTACCGATGGTGGCGCGCAAGCGGTGAGATTTTGCTTCGCTAAACTCAGACATGAGAGTCTATCGGAAAGCCGACTTTTCCAATGATAGACCATGTTCCCTGACAACCTGGTCAGGAAACATCTGACATCAGTTCACTTTCGGCAATATGCGCTCGCCGAGGAATAGGGCGCTCGCCGTTGTATTCCCGTTGGACAGAAATACAACGGGAACTTTTCCGTCAGGTGTAACAAACCCTGTGTCTGAATAGGGGAGAAGCGGCAGCCGCAGATGCTGAACCTCCGCCACCAAACCATCGTCCTGAACGGAGATGTTCACCCTCGGACCTTCCTGCGATACATATGTTCCAGAAAAACGCTCGAGACGTTTGGGTTCCTTGGATGGGAAGGGAAGGTAGGTGACGAGTTGCTCATTGATCGGTAGTCCAAGCACGGTGTTCAGTGCAGCGAGAGCGTATTGATGCACGGGTAAGCCAGCCATGTTCGAGAGAACGAGAACCGTGACATCCTTGTTCGGGCAGACCATAATTTGAGATGAAACGCCTTTGATGGCGCCGCCATGCTCAACAACGGTAACCCCATGATACGAAGGCGTGATGTGCACGCCATATCCGTAGAATTGTCCGCTTGGCATCTCGATGTGCGACCTCGTCAGCGTTTCCCACGAAGCGGCCGATATCAAAGACTGGCCCTTGATTTGACCCTCACCTGACCAAACCTGAAGATATTTGACCATGTCGGAGGCATTTGACATGAGCGACCCGTTGGCGTAAATCTCTGCCACATCCCACCAGGCGGGCGAGTGGAAGACTTCGGGTTTGCCCTCTGTCACTTTCATTGCATACAATTCCGTGACTTCTGGAAAATTCGTCAGTTCAGGAAGGAGAAAAGTGGATGAAGCCATGCCAATAACGTCAAACACATGTTCCTTGACGTAGGCGACATACGATTTCCCGCTTGCTCGTTCAATAATCTCTTGCAGGAGAGCATATCCTTCGTTGGAGTAGTTAAAAACTCGTTCCGGTTCAGCCAACCATTGGATCGGCTGTGCATTCAACAGTGTAATCAGATCTTTGACAGTTTGGATGTATTCCACTAGAGATGCCGGATCCGGTCCACCCCCAAGAGCGGCCACCACAAGCGGCCAGTCTGGATCGTTTCTGACACTCGCTGCTCGGGCATGGGCGAGTGCCTGCATCCCTGGAAGTCCACTGGTATGAGTCAATAGGTGATGGATGGTGAGAGAAGTTTTTCGCTCATCATCCAATTCCCACTCAGGTAGCCACAGCGATACCGCATCGGTGAGAGAGAGTTTGTCTGCCTCAGCGAGTTGCACGATACACAGTGCGGTCAGCGATTTTGTCACAGACGCAAGTCCAAAGATGGTGTTACGGGTCACCGGCAGCCGATGGGCAACATCACGATAACCGTGGTACAATTCATAGACTGGAACTCCCGCTTCCGTAACCACAAGCGCCAGACCTGGTGTATGATGGGATTCGAGTTGTTTCACCAAGGTGCTGTGAAGTGCTTCAAAACGTTTCTCCATGTATGGTGACCCACTTTCTAAATAGTCACGTCTATGCCCACGTCTATGCCATTGAGGGTGGGGGATTGAGCATCAAGTGGTGAGCCGCAGGAAGTAGCGGACATTATGATGAAAAAAGAAACTATTGACGCAAATGGAAACTGGACTATTACCCCATCTTCATCATTCCACACGCAAGCCATTTGCGCAAGTAATCCATACACACTGTCATCACTCATGTTCTGTTCACCTGACTCCTTCCCTATGCCACATCTGAGCCGCATCTAATTCTCTACGCGATACCGAGCAGTGCCGATGTCGAGTTCGTCCGGCGTTGTCACGAGAGGACGCGCGCAGGCAGCGTGCGCCACAGTCTGCCGCCGTCCGATGTTCGCGCGAGCCAGCATGTATTTTGGGAAAAGGTCAGCGCGGCCCAGCCAAGCTTCGGACTGACGAACTGGAGGTTCACGTTCCATGCTGACAGCGCCAGATTGCTCGGCTGGCGCCGCCAGGTCATCCCGCCGTCAGTGGTCCGGTACAGGCGTCCGTTCGCTTCCGACCAGCCTTCGCGTGGACTTATGAACGAGTATGACCGATACAGGAAAGAGACGGTATCGCCTGGCGCTGCATGGGTGCAGGACCATGTCACGCCCCCGTTGTGCGTGGCGTAGTAGACGACGGAGTTGATTCCCGGACCGGTAGTGTTCGTGCCATGGACAGGCAGGAGGCCGTATCCGCCGGGGAAAAAGATGGGCGGATCGGCAACAGGCGCGTTCGCGATCGATTGGCACAGCGGCAGGGAGAATTTGACGGAGCGGCCGGCGGCGTCGTACTGCGCGACCGTCGGCCGGGCGCCCGAAACCGGATTTGTCGAGGTGAGAAATACACGGTAGGGTGACGCGGCGGCTATACCGATCTTATCGCCGCCGGAAAGCCGGACCGATGTGACGGCATGCCAATGGACGCCCCCATCGCCGCTGCGCCAGATGGTGAAGCCCATCGAACCTGCGGCGCCGGGGGAATCGCCGAGCAACCAGCCGGTCCGCGCTCCGGAGAACGACAGCGACCAAGTCGTCAGTTCATTGTCAGCCCCGGTGGGAATCACAGAGCGGCGCCAGATGCGGCCGGCGTCATGGGTGGAGTACACGGTGATCGTGCTGTGACTGCTCACCGTCATGGGAGCTGTGGCCACCCACGCAGTCTGCGCGTTTAGAAAATAGGCGCAATCGTTGCCTGCGAGGCGGACGCCGCGCGGCGTCACCGTATGCCAGAGCAAGCCGCCGTCGGCGGTGCGCAGCACTCCCTGTGCGCCGATGGCCCAGCCGGTTGAGACGCTCACCATGTGCAGCGCACTGACGGCCGCAAGCGGTTGTGTATGTGGACGTGGGGCGGTCTGCGCCAGCACCGGGGCTGCCAGGCTCATGCTCGCGGCGGCAGCGATTGCGCTGGCGGCGAGTCTGCTTAGGGTGCGGCCGCCCAGGGTTGGAATGAACATCAGGATCCCCCGTCTCTTCAGGTTCGACATCTGCACACCGCGACCGTGTTCGACCGCGACACCTGACAGACGAAAGTGGGCGCAACAAGGTTACACGCCGAAGTCAGGAATCGACCGGAATGAGCCGGAGGATACATCCGGAGCGGTCGCTGACATGGTTTGTCGAGGACGCGCCCATCCAGACAAGTGTGGATTTCTCAAGCATGACGCCCCCAACTCGCGGGATACTTAAGGGGACTGGCGAGATTGGCGCGGCCGGCTTCGGGGACTGTGAAATGGCGGATCCCGCTTACGGCGTGTGGCCTGATCTGATGCCCTGATATTTACAAGCAACAAAACCCTGGATGCGTTGCGGATCTATCCCACGCGATTTCTTTGCATCTCTTTGGGCCGACGCGGAAGTGGAAGAGACATCATCCGTGGCATTGACTCGGCTGGTTGCGGGCAACCGAAAGGAAGACTTCTCTACCATCTGCACAAATGATATGATTATCCAGGATTAATATCCATTCACCCGTGACCAAGGGATGTGTTGATCGTGCGCAACGTGGATCTTGCCCGCCTGTTCGATCGTCAGGCCAAGCGGTACGACCTCCGGGGACAAAAGGACGAGCGCCGCGTTACGCCGTTGGTCCGGATTCGCAAAATGCTTCTTGCCAAAGCCTCCGGCCGCGTGCTTGAAGC
Source organism: Bacillota bacterium (assembly GCA_021805735.1). GTDB lineage: Bacteria > Bacillota > Bacilli > Alicyclobacillales > SLC66 > JAKADD01. The sequence continues at coordinate 19,930 of JAJZEE010000056.1, read as the reverse complement.
GGCCGTCGGGGCTGGAGCAAACTTCCCCCACTATCCTGCCCTCGTTCACGTGACGGCCGTTGACATCAGCCCCGAAATGGTGGCGCGCGCCCGTCAGGCTGCCGAACGTCATCGCGTGACGGCCGAGTTTTACGTGGAGGACTTGGAACGGATGGAGTTTCCCGAAGATGCGTTTGACACGGTCGTTTCCACCCTCTCCCTGTGTGGATATGCGGACCCGGTCGACATGCTGCGCAAGTTCCGCCGCTGGTGTCGGCCACAGGGACGGATTCTGCTTCTGGAACACGGCGCCGCTTCGTTTGCGCCGCTTCGCCTGCTGCAACATGGGATCGACCCCCTGCAGGTGCGAAAGGTCGGTTGCCATGCCAACCGTGACATCCTCGCGATTGCGCGCGCCGCTGATCTGCGCATGTTGCGCGAGGAGCGAAAGTTCCTTGGCGCCCTCTATGTCATCGAGGCAGAGCCCTGAGGTGTATGTCTCAATATAGGCCCAGGAAAGCCAGGGGATCGCGCGTGAGTTCGTACGAATAAGAATAGCCCGCCGCCTGACGCGACGAAAGGGGGACGAGGAGAACTACTTCACGCCGAGCCGCATCCGGTAGCTGAAGAGGATGTCCAGTGTCGCGCCGCGAAAGAATTCCTCCGCCCGGTCCCTGAATGCGGCGATGTCCTCGTTCAATACCGCCGAAAATGCCGGACCAGCCTTGTGGACGGCCTGCAATCCGCCCTGGCTGAGCGCTAGGCCGATGTAGCGTTCAGCGTCGCAGGGCTGCCGGTCGTGGAAGACGACCTCCTTTGTAAACCGGAACACCCTGCTTTCGCTCATGTTTTTCAGATGATCCTCCTTGCGCCACTTCTTCACGGTGTCCTTTTGGCCGGGCAGAGTGGCGGTGATCGCCTCCACACTGTCCATCAGCCGGATGTATTGATCCTCGATCTCCCAATGCACGGTCGGAGGCCAGTCGCAGTCGTAGGCGGCGAAGATTCCGCCTTTGCGCAGGACGCGGGCCGCCTCTTTGAGGGTGCTCTGCGGTTCCATCCAGTGAAAGGATTGAGAACAGGTCAGGATGTCCGCACTTTCTCCGTCCAGGTCAAGCTGATTCGAGTAGCCCTGAACGAAGGACAGTCGATTTGCGCCGCCCAAGCGGCTCAATTTGTTCTGCGCCTTGCCGATCATGTCGGCGTTCGGCTCCACGCCGATGATCCGGTCTGCGTGATCCTGCCAGATGAATGAGGACAATCCCGTGCCGCAACCCAAGTCCACGACGACGGACGGCCTTTTGCCAAGGTGTTTTGTCAGGATCTCGACCGCCAGCTGCGGAGCGGCGGGACGGAAGCGGTCGTATTCATCCTCGAAACCGGAAAACCGCTCCACGTTGCCGATCACATTCCCGGCGACCATATTGCTGCCGCTTCCATGTTTGTCGACCTCATTCTTTCCGTTTCTGCTGTCCTGCAGCGTCATGTGCCCTCTCTCCCTCGCATGCTGCCTTGAACAGGTCCACATAGGCACGGGCCCTGGCTCTGCGTCCAATCACATACGCTTTCTGTAAAGCAATATCGTGGATGTCGGCCATTTCCACACCGTCTTGTTCGACGAGCGGGCATCTTCTTTGAAACGGATATGCCATGAATGTTACGCGAACACGATTCAGGTCCAGCCAAATCTGGTCGATGGATCGGTATGAAACATGGATTGTCGATGATTTGAAACTCTCCTCGAGTCTGCGAAACAGCGATTGACTCTCCAGTTTGCCCTGCGCTTTTTTGTGAAGAAGTCGAGATCGACAGACACTCGATGACCGATTTGTAGAGAAAGGGCTGTGCCGCCAGACAGGTAGTAATCTCGCAAAATGCCCTTGTCGCTCAATTTTTGCAGCATGTTTGCCGTGGCGGGGTCAATGCGCTCCCAATACAACATCAGTCCTCCTCCTTCGGCAGCTTTCTTGTCATACCCCAGCGTTCTTTAAATGTTTGGGGCGGCAAGAGTTGACCCCAGAGCACAACGCTCCAATAGTTTGCCACGGGCCTCGGAAGTGTTTGACAGCCATCCAGATCCTCACGAACCACTTCCTCGATATCTTTCAATCCGTAGGTCCGGGCCACCCATTGATCCTGTTCCCAAGTTCCTCCTGTCAATACAGTCAGAATAACAAGCTTTTTGTGGCGTTGAACATCAATACTGTCCGTATGATAGTTGTGGAACAAGGGTTGAATGAACGGCGGCAGTTTGTGGTTACGTTCCGACAATGTGTTCACCGCCCGTCGTCGACAACTTCAATCAAGTCTGCTACTGTGCATCGAAACACTCCATGAACCCTATGAGATTGGAATTGATCACCGTACATCCTGCGCTTTCATCATGCCATACACACAACTGCCTGATTATATTATATACGATACACGGTTGGGGATACATGGTTAGGAATATACGTAGGAGAGATTGTGAGCGTTGCAGTTCCTGATATTGTTGTGCGGCCAGTTCAATGGGAAAGCTCGCCCACCTTGAAGAAGACTCGCATGCGCGACTTGTTCACGGCGTCACAGACGTCCGCCGCTGACCAACCGCAATGCCGATGGTAATCAGCGCGATGCCAACCCACCCTGTCCAAAGCACATGCTCGTGTACGACCACGGAGGTCAGAATCACGGCCACGGGCAGTTCCACGCTGCCCAGGATCGCGGCCGCCGCGCCCTGTGCATGCCATGCGAAAGACAGTCGACAGCTCAAGCTCAACCCGCCCCCATGCCGCCTTGCGGCTGCTGGTCGTTCTGTGGACCAGCGCCGTAGGCGTTGGCCATCTGCACCACGGCTTGCGCTCCCTGATCGATGGTCAGGCCCGCCGTACCGTTGAATCGCCCGCTCTGCAGGGTCAACATCCCGAGCGCCACGGCGATCGCGTCGTCGGGATACTGACTCTGCGGGATCGTTCCCGCGTCTGCCGCAGTCATCCGGAACGCCTGTGGGTGTGACAGCATAGGCCCGAACCCGAGCGCCTCAGCCAGCAGACGAGCCGCATAGGCGCGCGTCGCGGGTGCGTTCGCATCCACAGGCCGCCCCGCGGGAATCCAGCCGCGCGTGTAGGCCGCGACGAGCTGCGAGTAGTCCGGGGCGGCAGTGGAGACGCCCGAGAGCGCGCGCCGCATGCCGACCGCCTCGGCGCTGGACAACGCGACGGAACTGTTCAGCCCGAGCGCGTTGACGACCAGCGCGACAAATGCCGCCCGACTCATCACGCTGTGCGGATGCGCGTCGCCGTTTGGCGACACGCCCAGCAGGCCGTAGGCGACCAGCAGTTCGACGTCTGCCGCATGCGCCGCTCCAGCGAGATCGCGAATCGGCCCCGCGTAGGGCGTCTGGTTCTGGCCCTGTGTCCGCAGCGCGCCCGTGAGCGCATTGATCATGACGCCAGACCCGTAGCGACCAACTGGAGCGTACGTCAGCACGATGCGCGGCGGCGGCAGTTTCCTGTGGCTCTCTTGTGTGTTGAAGTAGTTCTGGGGTTGCGTGAGGACGAATTGCAACTGCAACGGTTCTGCCTTCATCCAATTCTTGACGACCTGCGCGACAGGAACGGCCCTGCCCGGCAACGGGAGCTTCGTCAGGCCGCTCATCGGCTGCCAACTGAAATTGGACATCTGCCCACTCTCCCCATTGACGCTCAGGAATCCGGGCGCTCCCTGCACTTCGATTCCGTGGTAGAGAAACTTTAGATCGATGAAGTGTTGGTATCCGTTCGGAAACTTTTGAAATGGCGACAGAGTGACGGCGATTCCACCCGTGTCAGCGGGGAAGATCCGCCTGACAAATGCGTCCGCAGTCGCGATGACTTGCGCCGTGGTGAGTTTGGTCGGCTGCTTGAAGTTGATCGGCCCAGGCGCTTGCGCGTTTTCGTTGTAGTTCGTCAGGACGCCGCGCGTCGCGTCCACCGAAGCGGACAGTTGCATGTGATCCGGCGCGTTCCACGTGAAGCTCCAGATCACATCAGTCGATGGCGGCTGTGTGTTTTGCGCGTCGTTGACGAGATGATCGATCTTCCCGATGTCAAGTGCGCGCTTTGCGTATGCCAGAGCCTGTTTCTCCGTCCAGTTGACGCGGGTGACGCCGGGAAACGCCGTCGGTCCGCCGGGCGCGACCACCTTGAGAGGCGACTGCGCAGGCAGCGGTTGGGCGACGCCGTTCGAGTTGATCACTTGGCCCGTCGCAGCGTCGATCACGGGCGTCGTCAGTGTCGGCGCGCCTGCAAACGGCGTATTCCAGTTCGACGGGTAGGCGGTGGACGGCTGCGTATAGGCCAGCATCGTCGTGGGGGAGGCGACATTTGAATAATCCTGGCCGTACAGGAGGAAAAAATGCAAAGAGTTGCGATAGATCGCATCGGCGCGAGCCATGGAGATTGCCGGATGGGAGGCCGGAAATGCCAGCGTGGACCAACTGGCGTTCGCCCCGATCAGGTGGCCATTTGCGGAGAGTGTCAGCGAAAAGCCGTCAAAGGGGGCTGCGATACCGTGCACCGTGCGCTCAAATGAATAGGCGTACTGGATCGGCGTCGTGAGCGTGCCGGAGGTCGGCTGCCGGCGCAGGACGGCCACCTGCGTCGAGTACGCGCCGAAGAGACGCCTCGCCCACCCGGCGGCGAGCGCCTTGGCCTGGATCGCGGAGACGGGCGCGGGGAAGTGAAAGGCGCCCATTGTGGATTGACGGTAGTAGTTCAGGATCATGCCGGTGGTCGCGTCCACCGAGACGCCGATGCTGAGCGGTTGATTCGGCTGCGCCCCATTTTTCACATAGTTCAGATTGTATTGCGCGGGCTGTCCTGTCTGGGCGGCGTTATACGATGTCGAGGACACCGTGAAGCCCGCCGGGATGTACGTGCGGGAACGCGCGATCGCCTCCGCCTGCGCCAAGCTGATCGCACCCGGGGCCGTCTGGGCCGCAGCGGGCATTCCGCCGAGTGGTCCCACGACCGTGAAACCGGTGATGAGGGCTGCCGCGACGGGCAACAGTGCTCTGCGAATGGGTGTGTGCATGCGTATCCCTCCTGTGTCATGGTATAGACGACGCAGGGGCGTGCAAGGTTACACAGGCTGGGGGCACCGCAGCTCAGCCATCTGCGCTTCGGGCAGGAATGGCGGACTCATCTCTTTTGAGAGGTTGTTTAATGGGTGACAATCATGGCATTCGCGATGACTTGGTTTGCTATCCAATGCATTGTCGTTTTGCTGCAAGCCTTGTGATATGGAGTTTGGGTGCTTCTTAGAGATAACACCATGGAGGGTCGGTGTGTCAGCCTGGACGGGATGTCAAAAATCAACTCATAAACTGTTGCGGTTCCGTCCGGTTCAGCGTAATACATCCCCACAATGACATCCTTTCCTCTGATTTGCACTACAGACGATGCCGAACCCGTCAGGTTTCAGACAGATAGACGGCCGCACCCGGCCTTGTGTCCTCTTCGATCTCCAGGTCAAAGGCGAATTGTCGCAGGATCGACGCCTCCCCACTCCCTGAAATCCGGGAAAGGTTCTCCCCGGACCCAGTTGAGTGCGGTTGTCAGTCTTCGTTTGGCACATTAGTGACTGGAGTCTGGCTCCTCTGGAATAAGCATAAAACAGGAAAGCGTGAACCGCGTGCACAAAAGGATCAACCACTCGGCTCACACTGTTCTCAATGGACAGTCCGGTGAGTTGCACATTTTGCGTCCTGCTTCCACCGTCGGATCACTGCATGATCTCTCGCACGTCGAATACCTTGCTTTCCGCGTACAATACAGCAGGATCCAAGTCCAGACCGTTTGGGAACACCACAGTGTCATCCTCAACCCTTAACTGACGAAAGCTTTCCCAACGTGTCAAGGGTTGAAAAAGTTCACTCGGTCGCTTCAGATAATCGGACAAGTCGCTCACCCGGTATTCGCCGTGATCAAACTCAATGAGGATGTAACACGGGTACAAAGGGAACGCTGCCTTAACTTGGCGATATGGCGGGTGTTCCTGATTTACTCGATCCATGTTGGTAACCTGCCTTCTCTGATCGAATTCCATGCGGCGAGCGCCTCTTTCATAACGGACGAGACCGCACGCAGGTCTGTTCACGGCGTCACAGACGTCCGACGCTGACCAACCGCAATGCCGATGATAATCAACGCTACGCCGAGCCACCCTGTCCAAAGGACATGCTCGTGTATGACCACGGCGGCCAAAATCACAGATACGGGCAGTTCCACACTGCCCAGGATCGCGGCCGCCGCGCCCCCCACATGCGGAATCCCAATGCCAAACAGCGATGTTGGGATGGCCTGACTAAACAGCCCGATCAAAATGCCGAATATCCACATCCCATGGATGGATACCTGCAAAAAAGACGGCGAGGGCACGTAGATAAAGGAGATCATGATTGCCGAAATCGATGTGACAACCGCTGCTCGAAAATACGGGGAAACCGGAGTCGCTACGCCCGCATTCACGTATAAAAAAGACGCATATGTCGCGCCCGAGAAAAGGCCAAAGGCGAATCCCCACGCCGACAACACCTGACCTGTATGAAAGCCGTGAATATTGGCGAACAACGTTCCCGTCGCGATGAGCAGGATTCCCCGCCACTCTCCGCCGGTAGGAATTCTGCGCGTCGCGAGAAAATCGATCACAAATGTCATCCATGAGAACTGAAACAAAAGGATAATCGCCATCCATGCAGGCAGCATGGTCAAAGCCCGATAGTAAAACACAGAGGTTCCAGTGCCGAGGACACCTAACAGCAGTAACCGGCGCCAGTTCCCGGCAGACAGTCGCGCACGCTGATTGTTCCTGCGTCCGGTGAATGCGACGAGAAGCCAAAGGATGATTGCTGCGTAGTAAAACTGCCCAGTTGTCACATCCTGTGTTGAGAAGCCTTGGGCGTAAGCCATTTTGACGATAGGAGAAACCAATCCATAACTCGCTCCGCCAAGCAAGACCAGCAGAGCGTACAGTCGATTGCGCGTATTGCCTTTTTCCATTCCAGGAAAACTCCCGCATCATTTGTCGGGCACTGCGCACAGCCTGCACCGCGAACTGCCCAAGGCAGCCGAACAACCATCAACGCCGCGCGCCGATGTCGGTTCGATAGTGCTTCCCAGCGTAAACCACACTGTCCGCCACAGTGTAGGCGCGCGCGCGCGCCTGTGCGATCGTGTCGCCCCGCGCGACTACGTTTAGCACTCGTCCGCCGTTTGTAACCGTGCGGCCTTGTCCGTCAAACGCTGTGCCCGCGTGTAAAGTATACACGAAGGACGAATCCGTATCGATCAGACCGGAAATCGTATCTCCTTTGCGGGGGGCTTCCGGATACCCTTCGGCTGCAAGCACGACGCACAAAGCAGCGTCAGACGACCATGACAGCGCAAGTTCACGCACGCGGTCAGCGAGCACAGCGTCAATGACTGTCAATAGATCGGTGTCCAGCAACTCAAGCGCAAGCTGCGTTTCCGGATCTCCGAAGCGGGCATTGAATTCAATCACGTAAGGACGCCCGTTCACCACCATCAGCCCCGCAAAAAGGACGCCGCGATAGACGACGCCGAGGCGTCGCCACTGCGCCATCATGCGGTCAAACACATGTTCACGCACGGATTTCATCACCGTGTCCGTGGCCGCATACGCGGGCGTGTAAGTGCCCATGCCGCCTGTATTTGGCCCCTGATCACCGTCGCCCACCTGTTTGTGGTCCTCGATCGCAGGCATCAGCGCATAGCCGTTGGCGTCGACAAACGCCATCACAGACAATTCCCGCCCATCCAGAAATTCCTCGATCACAACTTCGTCGCCAGCCTGTCCAAATACCCGTTCCGCCATGATCGCCCGCAGTGCCTGCTCCGCCTCTGTCGCATTCGCGGCGACTGTCACGCCTTTTCCCGCGGCCAGTCCATCCGCCTTCACCACCACGGGTCCAGCGAAAGCATGGACATAAGCGATCGCGTCATCCAATTCGCGAAAGACGCGATATGCGGGCGACGGAACGCACGCTTGCGCCATTTGCGCCCGCGCGAATGATTTGCTTGCTTCAATGCGCGCGGCGCTCTGCGAGGGACCGAACACGCGCAGACCGGCCTCTGCAAAGCGATCGGAGATCCCTTGCGCGAGCGGCGCTTCAGGACCAACGATCGTCAAGTCAATCCGTTCAGTTAAGGCAAACCGCAGCAACGCATCGATATCCTCCGCCCCAATCGCAACGCACTCGGCCATCCCGGAGATGCCGGCATTGCCCGGCGCCGCAAAAATGGCCAGCTGTCGGTCATCCCCAGCCCGCGCTTCGTCACGGCGCAGTTTGCGCACGATGGCGTGCTCGCGGCCTCCTGAGCCGATGACAAGTATCTTCATTTGCCCGTCCTCCCTTACGCCCATTTCCCTGCGCCTCAGTGGCGGAAGTGGCGAATGCCGGTAAACACCATCGCGATGCCGTTTTCATTGGCGGCCGCGATCGACTGCTCGTCTTTGATCGACCCGCCAGGCTGGATGATCGCTTTTACGCCAGCCAGCGCCGCGACCTCTACCGTATCCGGCAACGGGAAAAACGCGTCCGACGCGAGCACACACCCAACCGCCCGCTCTCCAGCCTGCTCTGCGGCGATGCGCGCTGCGCCGACCCGATTCATCTGTCCGGCGCCGATACCCACTGTTTGTCCGTCTTTGGCAAGCACGATCGCGTTGCTCTTCACATGCTTGACCACTTTCCAGGCGAACAGCAGATCCGCCAGTTCCTCCTTAGAAGGTGAACCCTGTGTCACGACTTGCAACTCATCTTCCGCGACAATATGCCGATCCTGATCCTGCGCCAGAAGACCGCCGCTCACGGATTTAATCGCGAGCGCCCCGCTCGCGCCGCTGTTCCCGGACTGCGCGAAGTCTCCCAACGCGAGCACACGGACATTCTTCTTCTTGGCGAGCGCCGCCAGCGCCCCGTCACTAAAGGACGGCGCCATCACGATCTCCAGAAAGAGTTCTGTGAGACGCCCGGCCATCTCCTCATCAATTTCCCGATTGCAGGCGACAATGCCGCCAAATATCGAGATCGGATCGGCTGCATACGCGCGCGCAAACGCCTCGTTCACCGTCTTTGCGACGCCTACGCCGCAGGGATTCATGTGTTTGACCGCAACGGCCGCAGGCTCCGTGAACTCCAGCAACAGAGCCAGCGCAGCGTCGGCGTCCTGAATGTTGTTGTACGACAGTTCTTTGCCCTGCAGTTGCCGGGCGCCTACCAGCGACGGTTGCGGAGTCACCTGAGAAGAGCGATAGAAGGCTGCCTTCTGATGTGGATTTTCGCCATACCGCAGCGCCTGCGCCTTGGAAAACGTGAGCGTCAGCGAATCGGCAAACTGTTCGCCTGTCAGGCGCGTGAGATACTCGGCAATGCGCGCGTCATAGGCGGCGCTGTGGCGAAACACTTTGGCAGCCAGACGGAAGCGTTCCTCTTCCGTGACCGGAATCCCCGCCGCCGCGCGCTGCGCAATCCATCCGTAATCGGCGGGATCGGTCAGGACGATCACATGACGATAGTTTTTGGCGGCCGACCGCAGCATGGCCGGACCGCCAATGTCGATATTTTCAATCGCTTCCTCGACGGTTGCCCCAGGTTTCGCGATCGTCTGCGCAAATGGGTACAGATTCACGACGACATAGTCGATCATGCCAATTCCGTGTTCCTGCGCAACACGCATATGCTCCGCATTGTCGCGCTGCGCCAGCAAGCCGCCGTGAATTTTCGGATGCAGCGTTTTGACCCGTCCGTCCATCATCTCCGGAAACCCGGTTACATCCGACACTTCCTGCACAGCGATACCCGCGTCGCGCAGCGTTCTGTAGGTGCCCCCTGTCGACACGATCTCCACGCCAGACGCGGCCAGTATATTCGCCAAATCGACAATGCCGGCTTTGTCCGATACGCTCATCAACGCTCTTGTCATAACGATTTCTCCATCCTTTCCCTTGCGCACAACTCACGGACTACACGCGGCAGCAGATCATGTTCTGCAAGGTGAATGCGTCTCGCCAACTCGTCGTGTGTATCCGATGAATGTATAGGCACCCGCTCCTGCGCGATCACCGGACCTGTATCGAGCCCCGCGTCCACATAATGAACGGTGACTCCCGTCTCTGCCACCCCGGCGTCCAAAGCCTGATCGATCGCGTTCAACCCCTTAAATTGGGGCAATAGCGAGGGGTGCAGATTGATCATGCGACCCGCGTACGCCTCCATCAGCGTCGGCCCGAGGATGCGCATGTATCCGGCCAGCACCACAAGCGACACACGATGCTCGTGCAGCGCAGCCGCCATGAGTCGTTCCCAGGCGTCCTTGCCCCCTGCTTCCTTATGCGTGACTGCAACTGTGGGCACCTCGGTCGCGCGGGCGTACGCCACGGCCGCGCACGCTGGTTTGTCGCTCACCAGCAGCGCCACGCGTCCAGAGCCAAGCAGACCAATCTCGCCACATTCGCGCAGGCGTCTGAAATTGCTGCCCGCTCCGGAGGCAAACACTGCGATTCTCACGATGTTGTCCTCGCCTTGTCGCACGGCTCCCGCGCTCATGCCAGATCGCTCCCTGAAATCGTGACGCCGCTCATCCCCGCCCGCACCTCGCCGATGATATACGCCGATTCGCCCATATCCGCGAGCGCCGACAGCAAGCCGTTCGCAGCAGACGCCGCCACGATCAGCACAAACCCGACGCCCATGTTGAATGTCCGATAGAGCGTCTGCTGATCGCCGCCAGCCAATTGTCGCAACCAGGACAACACCGGGGGCAGCGGCCAACTGGCAGGATCAACCGCACAGCCAAGACCATCCGGAATCACTCGAGGGATATTGTCCAGCAGTCCGCCCCCGGTGATGTGGGCCATGCCGTGGATGTCGAACCGTTCAAGCAGCGTCCGCACGATGCGCACGTAAATCCGCGTAGGTGTCAGCAGCGTCTCTCCGACTGTTCCGCCCAGTTCCGCCACCTGATCGCCATAGTCGATCCCCGCGTCCGCCAGCAGTTTGCGAATCAGCGAAAATCCGTTACTGTGCGGGCCGCTCGACGGCAGCCCCACCAGCACATCGCCGGCCTGAACCCGCGTTCCGTCGATCATCCGGCTGCGTTCCACCACGCCAACTGCAAAACCGGCGATGTCGTACTCCCCATCGGCATACATGGACGGCATCTCTGCGGTCTCGCCGCCAATCAGCGCCGCGCCCGCCTGCTCACAGCCGTCCGCGATCCCCTTGACCACCTGTTCCGCCACGGCAGGCACGAGTTTCCCCGTCGCGAAATAATCGAGGAAATACAGTGGTTCAGCACCCATGGCCAGGATGTCGTTGACGCACATCGCGACCGCGTCAACGCCCACCGTATCGTGTTTTTCGAGCGCAAACGCCACTTTCAGTTTCGTGCCGACTCCATCCGTTCCGGAAACCAGAACCGGTTCCCGATAACGACTCACATCAAGCGCAAAGCCCCCGCCAAAGCCGCCGATGCCGCCCAGCACTTCTTTGCGCCAGGTGCGCGCCACATGCGGTCTGATCCTGTCCACCGTTTCATTGCCAGCATCGATATTCACTCCGGCTGCCCGGTATAAATCCCGCGTCTCCGTCATGGAATTCCTACCTTTCCATCGAGAGTTTGTAGTTGGTGTAGATTTCAGTGGGGTAACGACCCGTGAAACAGGCGTTGCAGAATGACGATTGGCCCCGACTCTCTTCAAACGCGGACAGCATGACCGCTTCTTCCAGGAAAGCGAGGCTGTCAGCGCCGATATATTCGCGAATCTCGTCGACTGATTTGTGCGACGCGATCAGTTCCTCCCGCGCCGAAGTGTCGATACCGTAAAAACACGAATGCGTCACTGGCGGCGACGAGATGCGCACATGCACTTCCGTCGCCCCCGCGTCGCGCAGCAAGCCGACCAGCCGGGCGCTCGTCGTACCGCGCACCAGAGAATCGTCGACCATGACCACCCGTTTGCCCGCCACGATCTTGCGAACGGCGCTCAGTTTCAGTCTGACGCCAAGACTGCGCAGTTCCTGCGATGGCTGGATGAACGTCCGCCCGCTGTATTTATTTTTGATGAGACCGATTTCGTACGGCAGCCCCGCTGCTTCGGCGTAGCCAATCGCGGCGGAGATACTGGAATCTGGAACGCCAATCACCACATCGGCCGCGACCGGCGTCTCCTGGGCAAGCAACCGGCCTAGCTGTTTACGCACCATGTGCACGTTATACCCATCGATGTCGCTGTCGGGGCGAGCGAAATAAATGTACTCAAACGTGCATAACGCCCTGCGAGAAGCGGCTGCAAACCGTTCTTCGCGGAGCCCTTCATTATCGATGATCAGCATCTCGCCAGGTTCGACATCCCGGACAAACGCCGCGCCAATCGTGTCAAACGCGCACGTCTCAGAGGCGACCACATAGGCGCCTGCCACTTTGCCGAGCGCCATGGGCCGCAATCCGTGCGGGTCGCGCATGGCGATCAGATGATCGTCGGTCAAAATGACAAACGCGTACCCGCCCTTTAGCATCGACATGCTCTCACGCACATTTTCCGCGATGGTCTGATAGATGCCCCGCGCGATCAGGTGCGCCACAACTTCGGTATCGCTCGTCGACTGAAAAATGCTCCCCTGTCGCTCCAGAATATCGTGAATCTGCCGCGCGTTGATGATATTGCCGTTGTGCGCGAGCGCGATATTGCCCTGCCTGAAGTCAAAGACAAGCGGCTGGGCGTTGCGCAGCGTACTGCCCCCGGTCGTGGAGTAGCGAACATGTCCCACTGCCGCGTGTCCCCGCAAAGTCTGCAGCCGATCGCCGGCAAACACGTCAGATACCAGCCCCATGCCGCGATGACTGTGCATCGTCAGTTCATCCACAGAAGCGATGCCCGCGCTCTCCTGGCCGCGATGCTGCAACGCATACAGACCGTAGTAGGTGAGTTGAGCCGCCTCCGGATGACCCCAGATGCCAAATACGCCGCACTCTTCATGCATCTTGTCCCACACATCGTCCGTGTCGATATTGTCCATCACTGCATCCATGAGGCAATCGCTCCCTGCCATGACTCTCGCAATGCCGCCACATCGATGTTCACAATCGCCCTGCCAGCGGCCGACACCCGCAGCGCGCCATCACTGTTCGTCATCCCGCAACGCACGGCCGAAACGGTCAGCTGCGCGGCCAAATCCTCCAATGCGGCTGCGTTTGCCGGTTCCACTTCCACCACGATTTGCGAAGTCCCTTCGCCAAAGCACAAACTCATCAGCGCCTGACCATCGCCCGCCAGGTTCAGATCGGCGCCCAGATCCCCTGCCGCAGCGCACTCTGCGAAGGCAGTCAGCATTCCGCCGTCTGAGACGTCATGGGCGGATACGATCAGACGCCTCCGGATCGCCTCTGCACAAAGCCGCTGCAACGCCGCCTCGGCGTCAAGATCAAGCGGCGGCGGCGCATAGCGCAGCGCGTTTGCCGGATCGCGCATCGCAAGATACTCGGATCCGCCAAGTCGGCTTCGGCTTCCCGCCGAATCGGAGAGAGCGCCGAGCACATAGACGTCGTGTCCGGCGCCCTTCCACTCGCTCGTCGTGATCAGGGCCAGATCTTCGATCAGTCCCACCATCCCGACCACTGGCGTAGGATAAATGTCGACGCCGTGCGATTCATTGTAAAAAGACACGTTGCCGCTGATCACGGGCGTCCGGAGCGTTTCACAGGCGGCGCTCATCCCGGCGGCAGACTGCTCAAACTGGTAGAACACTTCCGGTTTCTCGGGGTTTCCGTAGTTCAGGCAATCCGTGACAGCCAGCGGCCGCGCCCCGCTGCACACGAGGTTGCGCGCCGCTTCCGCGACCGCCCGCGCACCGCCGGCGTAAGGATCGAGATACACGTGACGTCCGTTTCCGTCTGTCGTGAGCGCCAGCGCCTTGCGCGTTCCCGGCACCCCGATCACAGCCGCGTCGGAACCAGGTCTGACAAACGTCTCGGTGCGCACCATCGAATCGTACTGCCGATACACCCATTCTTTGCTGGCAATCGTCGGACGCGCCAGCAAACGCAGCAAGTCCTGTCCGTAATCTTCCGGCTCCGTCAGTTTGGGCTCCGCAAGCAACTCGTCCAGATACGGCGGTCGTGTCGCCGGGCGGTCGAGCACGGGCGCCTCGTCGACAAGCGCCGTGACCGGAATCTCTGCCGCCACGCGATCGCCTTCACGGATGCGCAGCAGACCGTCATCCGTCACCGTTCCGATCACGGAAGCTTCCAGGCCCCATTTCTGAAAAACCTCTTGGGCCACATGCTCTTCGCCCTTGGTCATCACCACCAGCATGCGCTCCTGAGACTCCGACAACATGATTTCGTAAGGCGTCATGGCAGCCTCGCGGCAGGGTACCCGCGAAACGTCAAGCGTCAAACCGCTGCCGGCGCGACTCGCCATTTCCGCAGACGACGATGTGAGTCCCGCGGCGCCCATATCCTGAATGCCTACCACTTTGCCCGTGGCAATCAGTTCGAGACACGCTTCCAACAGCAGTTTCTCCATAAATGGATCGCCTACCTGAACGGCCGATCGCTCTTTGGCGTGCGGATCTTCCGCAGACGCGAACGTGGCGCCGTGAATGCCGTCGCGGCCCGTTTTGGCGCCGACCACCAGAACCGGATTGCCAACGCCGCTCGCTGTACCGGTTGCAATCTGGCCGTGTTCGATCAGACCTACACACATGGCATTGACGAGGGGATTATGGTCGTACCGTTCATCAAATACGACTTCGCCGCCAACCGTGGGAATTCCGATGCAGTTCCCGTATCCCCCGATGCCGGCGACAGACTGCGCAAACAGGTAGCGATTGCGCGCCTGGTCGAGCGCGCCAAACCGCAGACTGTTCAGTAGCGCCACTGGCCGCGCTCCCATCGTGAATACATCGCGGATAATCCCGCCGACGCCAGTCGCCGCGCCCTGATAGGGTTCAATCGCGGTCGGATGGTTGTGACTCTCAATCTTGAAGGCGACAGCCAGTCCATCGCCAATGTCGACGATGCCGGCATTTTCACCCGGTCCTTGCAGCACCTGCGGTCCTGCGGTCGGGAAACGGCGCAGGACCTTGCGCGAACTCTTGTAGCTGCAGTGCTCGGACCACATGACGCTGAAGATTCCGGTCTCCACGTATCCCGGTTGGCGGCCCAGCAGGCTGACAATCCGCTCATACTCATCGTCTGTCAGGCCAAACGACCGATACAGGCCGCGTTCCTTCACCTGCGCTGCGGTGGGTTCCTCCATCGCAGCTTCTGTGGACGCCTCCCGTTCACTCTGCCCGGCGTTCCCGATTTGCGCTTCACCGCTTGGCATACGCTTCCCTCCAACTCTCAAAGATCGCTGTGAACAGACGCGCCCCGTCGGCGCTGCCAAGCCGCTCATGGACCGCGCGTTCCGGATGCGGCATCATCCCCAGCACGTTGCCGCGCTCGTTAATCACGCCCGCGATATCGTCCACAGACCCATTGGGATTATGTTCTCTGGCATAGCGAAAAACGATCTGTCCGCGCTCGCGCATACGCAAGAGCGTCTGCTCGTCTGCATAATAGTTGCCTTCTCCGTGCGCAATCGGGATGCGAATCGTCTCACCCGCCCGATAATGACGGGTGAACGCAGTCTCCGCGTTCACCACTTCCAGCGTGGCGATCTCAGACCGAAACTGCAGCGACTCGTTGCGCCTGAGCGCTCCCGGCAACAACCCGCCTTCCGTAAGCACCTGAAATCCGTTGCAGATGCCCATCACCCATTTGCCCCGCTCCGCCTCATGCGCCACGGCCTCCATGACCGCGGAAAACCGCGCGATCGCGCCGGCGCGCAGATAATCGCCGTAGGCAAAGCCGCCGGGGAGAATGATCAGATCGTACGCTTCAAGAGACGCGACCGTATGCCACACGATGTCTGCGGACTCGCCGATGGCATGGTTAATCGCCTTGACGGCGTCCATATCGCAATTGCTGCCTGGAAACTGTACAACGGCGCACCTCACTGTTCTACCTCCGCGAGCTCATACGTGTATGTTTCAATGACCGGGTTGGTGAGCAGGCGTTCACACATGCCGCGCACAAGCTCATGCGCCTCCGTTTCGCTCGCCGCGATCAATGAGACCTCCATATACTTGCCAATCCGCACATCCCGCACCGCATCGTAAGACAGGGCGTGCAGTGCATGGGTGACCGCCGCTCCCTGAGGATCGAGCACACTTCCCTTTAGTGTCACATAAATCTTCGCCAACAGATTCAAGTCGCCAAGCCTCCCAAATGGTTGTGGTGGACTGTCTCTTCATGCGAGCGACTCCGACAGCCTCAACATGCGAGTCCAAAAGCGTCTCGCTTCGACCCCTACCCTTCGTCATCCTTCGAGACGCCGCAGGATCTCTCTGTACGCCTCTTCCACCTGACCCAGATCCCGGCGAAATCGATCCTTGTCCAGCTTTTCGTTGCTGGCGGCATCCCACAGGCGGCAGGTGTCCGGTGAGATCTCGTCAGCCAACAGCAGAGATCCATCCGCAAGCGAACCGAACTCGAGCTTGAAATCGACCAGGATCACGTTTCGTTTTGAAAACTCCCTCTGCAAGATGCCGTTGATCTTAAGCGCGGTCTCTTCCAGCCAGGACATCTGCTCCATGGTCGCGAGTTCCAGAGCCAGCGCATGCGATCGATTGATGAGCGGATCGCCAAGATCATCGTTCTTATAGTAGAACTCCACCACTGGGCGCTTCAGGGGAGTGCCTTCCGCAATCCCCACGCGAGACGCCAGAGTGCCCGCCACGATGTTGCGCGTTACGACTTCAAGGGGAATGATCGTCACGCGGCGAACCAGCATTTCACGATCGGACAAAGAGCGCAGAAAGTGCGTGGCAATCCCCGCCTCTTCCACAAATCCAAACAGGATTTCGCTGATACGATTGTTGTAGCGACCCTTGCCCTCGATCTGACCGCGTTTCTGTCCATTGAACGCAGTCGCGTTATCCTTGAACTCGACCAGATAGGCGTCCGACCGCTCAGTCTCGTAAACGCGTTTCGCCTTGCCTTCATATAGCAAGCGACCTTTTTCCACGACAGTTCCTCCAGACCGGAATACGCGCGCGGCGCCCCCGCATTATTGTTCCAACAATTATTGCCCCAGCAGACCAAGCCGTTCAAAGATCATGTCGACGTGCTGCAAGTGAAAGCGATAGTCAAAGCAGGCAGCAAGTTCGTCTTTCTGCAAATGCCGCTGAACCAGCGGGTCCTGCGCCACCAGTTCGGCGAAGGAACGCTCTTCTTCCCATGCTTGCATGGCCTTCGCCTGCACAGCGTCATACGCCTCTTCCCGCGCAACGCCGTGTTCGACCAACGAGAGCAACACCCGCTGCGAATAGATGAGCCCAAACGTCTTCTCCATATTGTTCCTCATCCGTGCAGGGAATACCGTGAGCCCGGCGAGGATGCCGTTCATCTTGTGGAGAAGATAATGCAGCAGGATCGTGCTGTCAGGCAGAATCACGCGCTCGACGGACGAATGCGAAATGTCCCGTTCGTGCCACAGGACCACATCTTCGTATGCGGCGAGCATGTTTCCTCGCATCACCCGCGCCAGTCCGGAGATCTGCTCACATGTCACTGGATTGCGTTTATGAGGCATCGCCGACGATCCCTTCTGACCAGCCGCAAACGGTTCTTCCACTTCGCGAATCTCCGTTTTCTGCAGTCCTCTGATCTCTGTGGCGATCTTGTCGAGCGTTGTCGCGATCAGCGCCAGCGTCGCCATATATTCGGCGTGCCGATCGCGCTGCAGCGTCTGAGTCGAGATCGGCGCCGGTTTTAGCCCGAGTCGTTCACACACCAGTGTCTCGACACGCGGATCGATGTTGGCGTAGGTGCCTACCGCTCCTGACAGCTTGCCGTAGCGGACCGTTTCTGCGGCGCGGTGGAACCGTTCAAGATTGCGCGTCATTTCCGCATAATACAACGCCAGTTTCAGTCCAAATGTGGTCGGTTCCGCATGCACGCCGTGCGTGCGGCCCATCATGACCGTGTCTTTGTGGCGCAGCGCCTGCAGTCGCAGCGTGGCCGTCAGCGCCTGCAGTTTCCCAAGCAGCAGTTCGTTTGCCTGGCGCAGTTGAAAACCCAAAGCTGTATCAACCACATCGGTGCTTGTGAGTCCATAATGCACCCATTTGCGTTCAGGGCCCAGACTCTCGGACACCGCGCGAGTAAACGCCACGACGTCATGTCTGGTCTCCTGCTCGATTTCCAGAGCCCGATTCACGTCGACAGATGCGTTCTTGCGGATCAGTCTGGCCTCTTCGCCAGGAATGACGCCGAGTTCAGCCCATGCTTCACAGGCGGCGATTTCAACTTCCAGCCATGCCTGATAGCGATTGTCCAGCGTCCAGATGGCTGCCATCTCGGGTAAAGAATACCGTTCTATCAAAACGCGTTCCCTCACTTCCGGACGGTATCGATCGTAGTCAGTCCGTGTTATGCTCTCGATAGCGTCTTTTATACCTCCAGTCTAACAAGCGATGACAGGTTGGTCAACCAAAAGACGAACGATTTATTTTTGTAAATAATTAATGTTCGTGTTTTATCGCGTGTACTACCGCACGCCAAGCCATTAGACCCGCATGATTGACGTCTGCCAAGTCATGATGCGCGGACGCCAATTGACAACTCACTGATCGATTTGCTTAACTTAGAGGATGGAACTTTCTTAATAAAATGTTTGTAGAGGGGCCTTCTATGCCGTGAATCAATTCATCGTGTGTGTGGGTTCCACCGATTGGGAAGGGATCAACCACCGACCCCAACATATGCTGCGCGGACTGGCGGCTGCCGGATGGCGAATCCTCTATGTAAACGCGCCGATCACCTGGCTTTCTCCCTTAAAGAACCGATCACTCCTCCGGAAATGGGACGCGCAGTGGCGCAGCGCGGAATTGGAGCCCGGCATCCGTGTGCTGGAACCCCCCGTTATCGCGCCTTTCGGCTCTATGTGGCCAGTATCGAACATCTGGAATCAGAATCGTCTGGCCCGCGCGATCAACGCGGAACTCGAACGCGAGTCCGTAACATCCTACGTTCTGTACTCGCTGCTCCCCACTGCGGTTGACCTGTTGCCGCTGTTGTCGGGCGAGTATCGCATCCTGTATGACTGCGTGGATGATCATGCAGCTTTCACCGGCCTGATCTCCAGGTCCTACGTCGCCGATCTGGAACAGCGCATCACAAAAGAGTCTGACATCGTATTCGCCACTTCGGAAAAACTCGCGGAACGCCTGCGGGAGTATGCGGCTCATCCCTATCTTGTGCCAAATGGCGTCCACGTTGATCACTTTACCGCAACGGCTGACATACGCGAACGAGGTCAGGCATTCAAGAGATCGCTATGCGCAGATGTGGTGGTAGGCTTCGTGGGCGGCATCGCCGACTGGATCGACACGGACATGCTCGCAGAGTTGGCAGAGTTGCGGCCGCAGTACACGCTGGCCCTGATTGGACCTGTGCTTACGGATTTGGGAAGGCTCACGCGGTTGCAAAACGTTCACGTCATGGGTCCAAAACCATACGCCGACCTGCCGTGGATTGTGCAGTCGTTCGATGTCGGACTGGCGCCGTTTCGACTCAATGAACTGACGGAGAGCGTGAATCCGGTCAAGGTCTATGAATACCTGGCGGCGGGCATTGAGGTTATCGCCACGCCCATGCGCGAACTGCTTCCCATGGCCGATGCAATCCACTTTGCGCGCAGCGGCGAAGAACTTGCGACTTGCGTGGACGGCATTGTGGACGGTTCCCTCAAAACACCCTCATCGGTGCGGGAGAAGATTGCGAAAGACAACTCGTGGACAAAGCGAATCGCGGAGACGGATCGCATGCTAAAGGAGGTGCTTCAATAGGGTCGCCGACTC
>JAJZEE010000055.1 GCA_021805735.1 Bacillota bacterium | reverse complement strand
AACTAGAGTTGATTTCAATTCACAATTTCTATGAGCCTTTTATAAACACGATCCCGTTGATACAACGAAACTCAATCACCGCTGTATAGAAAGTACTCAAAATAATATCTCAGAATCACTTGCGAGATTACACATTTGTGTGTTATGGTGTGTGCATAGCCATAAATCAAGGATATTCAGGGAGGGATTTGCAGTGGATAATGACCTTGGACGAAAGATCAGGTTGTTACGGCATAGAAGAAGTTTGACTCAACAGGAGGTGGCATACCGCACGGGGATATCGACTCCTCACATTAGTTCCATTGAGCGGGGCGAACGTCATCCATCGCTGGAGTATGCGATTCGCATCGCGGAAGCACTGGGCGTTCCCATCGGATATTTTTGCGACGGACAAGAACTCACGAGTCTTCCCGACGACACGAGTTACGGAGGGCCCATGGATCTACCCGCCTATCTGCAAAGCTTCGTGATGCGCGAAGCAGCCCAACCCTACATTGCCATGGCACATCGCGTTAGTCGCCTTGAAGAATCAGACTATGAGATGTTGTGTGCCATGATTGAGATCATGGCACAGCGTAAGAAGTTGCGCACTTTGTCAGATTCCAGCATGTGATGTACGCTTGTAGCAGGCATCTCCGAATTCCTTGTACGGCGCAGACAACGTGACATCTATTAAGAGGTAACTCGATGCGACTCTACCCTTCGGTAGTGACCCGACTGACTGTCCAAACAAGCCTCGGTCGGGTTGCACGTCCGTTACTGCCAGCCGGATTCATATGCTGTGCCCCTGCTCAGACACGGCTGCGCCGAACTCGCGACGGGCACAGCATATGAATCCTGACGAGCGGGTTTTTCATTCCCTGATGGTGGCGCGCAAGTGAGATCTTGCTTCGCAAAACTCAGGCATGGCAGTCCATCACCGAAAACTCCTGATGCCGGACACCAGACGCTTCGCGAACGCACTTACGAAGCGTCGCCACCCGGATCACCCGAGTGGTTCACTGCTGCGTCGCCGCTCTGTGAATGTGACCAGGGTTTGATATCCAGCCTGTTTGGCAAAGGCGATCGCTTGATCGTAATCAGCCCCCACATCCTCAGGTCGATGGGCGTCTGAGTTTATGACGACAGGAACGCGCCGCTTCGCGCACGCCGCAAGAAAGTCCGGCGCAGGGTACAGCTTGCCGACGGGTTTTCTCAAACCAGCCGTGGATATTTCAATGACTGTTTTGTGTTGCTCAAACAGTTCAGCCAAGCGCTCATACCATTCGCGTAAAAACACCTGATCGTCAGGCTCATCTCCAAATACTTTGATGACGTCGGGGTGTCCAATAAAGTCGAACAGTTCCGCTTCGACCATGCTGGTGACAATGCCAAAATATTCATCGTAGGTCTGTTTCAAGTCCCTCAGTGACCACTGGTTTCTCATTTCACTCAAATCAAAGCCAAAGTCGCCGAGCCAGTGTACGGAACCGATAACATAGTCGAATGGATATTGTTTGATGAACTCCGCAATCTGTTGCTCAGTGCCTGGTATGTAGTCCAGTTCCAACCCAAATTTGACGTTGTGTCCGATCGATCTGGCCTGCATGATCATTTCTGCGTACGCGTCGAGATCTTCAGTCCGCCGTTCTCTAGTCCATGGGTTGTCCAGGAGATGTCCGGTTTGCTTGAATCGATACCCGTGTTCAGATACCCCGTACTCCGCGATTCCACGTTCACTGGCCACGGCAAGGAAGCGTTCCAGCCATGGCACTGTGTATGGTCCTCGTTCCGTGTGCGTATGATAATCAGTCAGCATTATAGTTCCCCCAGTACCCGTAGTTATCTCGAACGATTTCATATAGGCAGTGTTGGCCGTTTTTGCGAATGTACCGTTTTACCCTGCGCAATGGCCCGCCCTAAACCGATACGCTACAAGGCGTTTCCATAACCTACAAGGCGCCGATGCTCAACCATGAGGCACCGATTTGACACTACGAACAGCCCTGCGTCCTTGGCGCGTTTCTCCGCCTCATGATCGCTGATTCCGAGTTGCAGCCAAATTCCCTTCGCGCCGATGGCGATAGCGTCGTCTACGATATCTGAAACCGCCTCGCTTTTGCGAAAGACGTCGACTACATCGACTTCGTCCGAAACGTCGCGCAATGATGGCTTTGCGGGTCTGCCAAGCACCATTCGCGCATTGGGATTCACAGGAACAATCTCGTATCCTTGCGCTTGTAGATAGGCGGCCACCTCATAACTGATCCTGGCTGGATCATCCGACAATCCTACCACGGCAATCGTCTTGACCTGAGTTAAGAATTGGGTCATTTCATCGTTTGTCGGCTGAGTCATGACGTTCCATCATCCTTCGCTTTTCACTGTCCTCTACCACATGCATTTTACACCGTAGCGACCCTTTTTTGTTCTAAAAACGTACACATATCGAGGGAAGCGACTCGTCAACAGGAATCCTTCCTCACGAATTCGGGTAGCCAGGCAACCCGCCTGAAATTCGCTGTCATATAATTTGCCGCTATAGACCCAGGTCAATTCGCCACCCCCAATTCGCAACTGCCTGTTGAAGTCTGCAGTCTCATGTCACATCTCTGGACAACCGTCTGACAAGATCGGGAGTACAATCGAAAAAGTGGCGCCAACCCCTACAGTGCTCTCTACGCCAATGTCTCCATGGTGAGACCGGATTAAACTACGCGCAATAGCCAATCCAAGACCAGTTCCTCCGCGCGCCCTCGTTCTTGACTTGTCCGCTTTGTAAAAGCGTTCGAACACAAACGGGATATCTTCGCTCGCAATCCCCTGTCCGGTGTCGATGACCCGTAAAATGGCCTGGCGTTCCGTCGCGTCGAGTCGCAACGTGACCCCGCCGCGCGTCGTGTGGCGAAGCGCATTGTCAATCAAGTTCGTCAACACCTGTTCAAGGCGGTCGCTATCCCCACACGTCATAACCGGACCGGAGGGATCCTCCACAGCCAGAGTTAGGTCACGATCCATAAAGATTCCCTGAAATTTTCGGGCTATCTTGCGAGTCAGCGCGGATAGATCAAGCGCCTCCATACGCAAGGAAAAATGCGTCGATTCGAGTTGGGCCAGATCGAGCAACTCATTAACAAGACGACGCATCCGCAACGACTCGTCATGAATAATCTGAGTGATTTCCCGGCGCTGTACGGGATCCTCGCCAAAATCGTCGACGAGCGCTTCCGCGTATCCCTGCAACAACGCAAGCGGGGTGCGCAACTCATGCGAGACATTGGCTACGAAATCCTTG
This sequence comes from Bacillota bacterium, assembly GCA_021805735.1. Taxonomy (GTDB): domain Bacteria; phylum Bacillota; class Bacilli; order Alicyclobacillales; family SLC66; genus JAKADD01. The sequence goes on along the minus strand of JAJZEE010000055.1, from coordinate 21,429 downwards.
CGCAAACGATCGAGACGCCGCTCTTCTGTAATGTCCCGAATCACGGCTAACGTTCCCCGAAGCTGAAACTGGTTGTCGGGCTCATAGAGGGGGGTCATCGTTACCAGCAGATCTCTCCCCCGCCACTCTACTGACCGCTCTATGGACGTTCTTGCCTCCAGTGTGTCCCTTTGCATGCTCAACAAGTCTTGAGGCAATGCATACGGCGTCTCGTCACCAGTCCGAAGAGCACGCAGTGTCCGCATCCACTGTTCAGCGGCTGGATTGAGAAGGATGAACTGCCCATGCATATCCGTCGCGACCACCGCATCCGTCATGGCGCTTAGGATGCCCGCGATCTGTTCTTTTTCCTCTGTCAAGGCGCGAACAGACTGTTCCAACTCTTCCGCGACCTGATTTAAGGTACGCCCGAGACGCCCCACTTCATCCTGGGTGACAACCGTCACGCGCATATCGAATCGGCCCCTGGCCATTTCTTCTGCGGCATCATTCATTTCTATCAGCGGCCGTGAAAGATTCTTCGAAACGACAAATGCCAATCCCGTTGTGAGCAAGGTTCCGATGACCACGGCAAAAATAATCAGGCCGGGGATGGTGCGCCCTGGATCCCCAGCCACGTCGTTCGATTCCGTGATCAACAGGAAAGCGACAACCTGGTTAACCGGCCCCAGGATGGGCATAAACGCATACATGCTGGTTCGCGGATCAGGGGAAGCAATGAAGGATGGAACTCCACGCTGAATAATTGGCTGATCTTGGCGCAGGAGTTGCTGTTGAGCGGGTGTCAGTGAGTTGATAAATCCCATAACCGTCGGGCTCGCCGTTGGCGGAGCGATCAAATAGTAATGACTGTGCAACGCAGACATTACGTGAGCGATCTGCGACGTCAGTAAGCGACCGGGTTCTCTCTGCAACAACTGACTCACCAAAATCGCTTGACTCGTCAAGTCACGCCGCTGCATCGCAGTCACATAGGAATCGAAAAATTGCTGCAGATACATAGCCAGAATGGCCAGAACGACCAAAACCAGCACAATAATCGTCAACCACAGTTTTAATACAACACTGCGGACGATCCTGTGCCAAAGTTTGTACACCGCGGTGCGTTGCAACACTCTACTCGGCCACCTCAAATTTATAGCCAACGCCCCAAACCGTATGAATGTGCTGAGGAACCCGGTCAGACGCGCGACCCAACTTTTCACGCAACCGTTTCACATGCGTATCAACTGTGCGCTGATCGCCAAAAAACTGGTAGTTCCACACATCCCGCAACAACTCCTCGCGACTGAACACCTTCTCCGGCCGCTGGGCAAGGTACAGGAGCAACTCGAACTCTTTTGGGGTGAGTGAAATCTCGATGTTCTCCACCAGCACCTTACGCGCGTCCACGTTGATAACCAGTCCGGGAAAGGAAAGAACGTGATTCAGGGACGATTGCTGCTGTTCGTTTTGTGTCGCTCCAGTACGACGCAACAGAGCCTTCACGCGCATGACGAGTTCGCGAGGGCTAAACGGTTTTACAACATAGTCATCGGCGCCGACCTCAAATCCGTGCACTCTGTTGCTTTCGTCCCCTGCTGCAGTCAAAATGATCACAGGGGTGTCCCTGTATTGCCTGAGCTCCGAACAAACGTCCCGCCCGTCCATACCCGGAAGCATCAGATCGAGCACAATCAGCGCATAGTTCACGTCAAGAGCCATCGCCAACGCTTCAGTGCCATTATCAGCTTCATCCACATCGAAATTTGCGCGCTCCAAATACATTCTAACGAGTCTTCGAATGCGTTCCTCATCGTCCACTACCAAAATACGGTCCTGCTGCATAAGCCGTTCCCTCCCTGTCTATAATCCGTCCAGTTTAGGCCTGCATAACGAACGCACGTATACATCATCGAGTTGACGATAGTATAACTCTTTATGGGGCGCCGTAGCTATCGCATATGGAGATTGTCCGAAACATATAAGAACCAGCGTGGACCGCCGTAGAACACTTCATACCATGGTCCTGAGTTGATGCACTTCCTGTTCCGTCAAATGGCGCCACTGACCCGGCTTTAAGCCCCGTAGACTGAGCGACGCGTACCGCGTTCGAACGAGTCTTTGGCATGGGTACCCGACTGCCTCAAACATACGTCGAACTTGCCGATTGCGGCCTTCGTGGATGGTGATGACAATCCTGCTCGAACGGCCGTCAGTTCCCTTGCATTCTGCGCTGGCGCGAGCGGTCAGCCGGCCGTCCAGGGAAACTCCGCGTTCCAACTGAGACAGCGCTTCGGACGAAATCCGACCTGAAACGACCGCCTCATACGTCTTATTGACGGCAAACTTCGGGTGCATCAGGCGATGAGCCAGTTCGCCATCGTTGGTCAGCAACAGGGCGCCGCTGGTGTCATAATCAAGCCGCCCAACAGGAAACACCCGCTCAGACAACGTGGCCAGGCAATCGATGACTGTACGCCTATCGTATGGATCGCGGACAGTGGTGACCACGCCTGTCGGTTTGTAAAGCAGTATGTAAATGGGACCTGCGGCGTTACTGAGTGGACGACCATCTACAGCAATCTGATCGCGAGAAGTCACTTTGACGCCGAGTTCGCGGATCACCGACCCATTGATCGACACACGTCCTGCAGCGATTAACTCGTCAGCCGCACGGCGAGACGCCAGGCCAGCGCGAGCGATGACTTTCTGCAGGCGTAAAGGGGCCTCTACCGTACCTTCATCGGATGACCGTTTACCCAACATTGCATCCCTCACTTTCCAAACATCCATGTCACAGCCCATACGGAAGCAATGACGCTGACCAGGTCGGATAATAAGCCAACCTTAACCGCGTACCTTGGATCGCGGATACCCACACTGCCAAAGTATACCGTAAGAACATACAAAGTGGTATCAGTGCTTCCCTGCATGGTCGAAGCAGCTCGTCCAAGAAACGAGTCGGTTCCAAAATGCTTAAAGAGATCAGTCACCAGAGCGAGCGAACCAGACCCGGAAATGGGCCGGAGGAGCGCCAGGGGCAACAGCTCGGAAGGAAAGTGCAGACGATTGAGCAAAGGGTGTAAGACGCCCATCAAAAAACCAAGGGCTCCAGAGGAACGAAAGACACTGACCGCGACCATCATGGCGATCAGATGCGGAATCAGATTCACTGAAGTTCCAAACCCCTCTTTCGCTCCTTCCACAAATGATTCGTAGAGAGGCACTCTGCGCACAAGCCCGACGACCAGAATTGTCGCCAATGTAACCGGGAGGGCAAATGCCGACACTGTCGCGACGACGTTCATGCCCCCGTTTTACCTATGCTGCGGCGTCGAAAAAACCGGTCCAGTACGATTGCCGCCGTCGTCGCAACCAGCGTAGCCAATAAAGTGCTTCCCACGATTTCCGCCGGCGCCCGCGAGTGAAATTCCATGCGAAGTCCGATCATAGTTGCTGGAATGACAGTCAGACTGGCCGTATTCATGGCGAGCAGCGTGCACATCGCAGTTGACGCAGTATCGCGGTAGCCATTAAGACTTTGCAATTCACGCATCGCTTTTAGCCCTAGCGGCGTTGCGGCATTGCCTAACCCTAAAATGTTCGCGCTCATGTTTGCAATCAGAGAGCCCATGGCAGGGTGATTGCTGGGAACGGATGGATATAGCCAGCGAGCCAATGGCCGGAGCAGTTTGGCCAGGCTCTGCACAAGCCCAGCCTGTTCAGCGATTTTCATCATTCCTAACCAGAACGCAATGACGCTAATCAGGCCAAATGACACCAGAACACCGTCTTTAGCCCCGTTCAGCACTCCTTCAGTCACTGTTTCAATGCGACCGGTAGCCGCCGCAACTACAATGCCAATCATAAACAGCGCGAACCAAATCACATTCATCAAGGCGTTCTCCTCCCCCGAGACCATCCCTGTTAAACCGCAATTACAAAAACAGGTCACGCAACCTGCCCAGCAACCCTTTTGCTTTTACCCCTTCTGCCGTCACCAACCTGGCCTGACCCAGCTTTTGCCCATGCAAGACATATTCGACGATACCTGCAGCCTGACCAGGGCGCACGGGCGCGAACAGCGATTTCAGTTTGACGATTTTGGCTTCAATGGCGGCCGTTTCATCGCGATGAAAGACGCACGAAACATCGCCCACTGCCTTGAGCGCCACCCTGTCCTGTTGGCCAAAGCGCACGGGCGCGTTCACTTTGATGTGAACCAGATCAATCACGTTACGCCGTTCATAGGCCGTGAGTCCGTATGTCAACAACCGCGCGGAATCCACCCAGTCATTCCCATCCCGGAGCACAATCGACGCCACCTGCCGCCCGGATCTGGTGAACGACGAAGCCAAACAGCGGCCGGAAAGCTTTGTATAGCCGGTCTTAACCCCGTCGGCGCCCGCCATCATCCAGAGCAGCTTGTTCTTATTGCGCAGCTTGCGGTTCCACTTTTGATTGGGCCACGGAATCGTATAAAATTTGGTGCTCACTATCTGTCTGAACATTGGATTATGCAACGCGGCTGCCGTGATGACAGCCATGTCGTGCGCAGTCGAATAGTGCTCAGGATGATCAAGACCGTGCGGGTTCATAAAATGGCTATGCGTCAGCCCAAGTTTATGAACCTCCTGATTCATGATGGCGGCAAATCGCTGTTCGTTCCCACCAAGAAATTCGGCAATGGCCATGGCCGAGTCGTTTCCGCTGCGCAGCATCATCGCATAAGTAAGATTGCGCAATGTCTGCTGTTCGCCTGTGCCAAGATAAACACTCGATCCTTCCTGGCGCACGGCATGACCAGAGACAGTCACAACCTTATCAAGTTTACCTGAACGGACCGCAATCCAGGCAGTGATGATCTTGGTCAAACTGGCAATGCGCATGCGCTTGTCTGCATGTTTGGCATACAGTATACGACCTGTATCGACGTCAATCAGGCAGGCCGCCTCCGCCGAAACGTCAGGTTCACGAGTTAGGACTGGCGGTACGGCAATCGGCTGAATACGCGACCTCGTCCGCGCGTTTGCCAAATCAGGCGCCGCGCTGGCGCACAACATCGCCACAGTCACTGCCGTCAGCATGACCCTACCCCATAATGGAGCAAGTTGACGAGTGATTACTTGTACCTTATGCAGCGACTTGTCCATGTAGAATCACTCTCCCTTGTTGCGCACGCATTCTGTCCAGAAGAAAACAAGCGCCAGAACAGCGCTTGAACTCCTGGCAGCAATCACATCACCGGTTTATGATAGTGCTCCGTGGAACGCGCGGGATTTTTTCGGGCGCTTGCAAATGCCTCCAACCGGTCCATCATGGCAGGGGCCAAGTCAATCAATCGGTCATAGAGCTGATTTCCGGGTTCAGCGGAAAGAAGCTTGACGCCATGCTGACCGACAATTAGAAATCCCATCGGGTTAATCGAAACGCCGCCGCCTGCGCCCCCTCCAAACGGCAACTCCTCTTCATCCGGCAGACCACGTGCCGAAGCGCGTTCCTTGTCGATTTGAAACTCTGTTCCCCCTGCAGCGAAACCAAATCCAACACGGGAAATAGGGAGGATCACGCTGCCATCGGGTGTTTCCACCGGATCGCCAATGATAGTATTTACATCCACCATTTCCTTAAGATTCTCCATAGCCGTCTGCATCAGCGACTGAATCGGATGTTCCTCCATGAGCACCCCCCCTTTTAAGCAGCCACATTAGGCTCAATCCTGCATAGATAGCTTTGCCGAGCCGCAGTGTCGCTATGCACGATAAGCGGGTTGAAAATACCACGCGATGAAACGTTGGATGGACTGCCAGACGAGGCAACTCGGCGAATTGGAACAGACGGGTCAGCGCTCCTGTCAGCCCACTCACTGCAGCCCACGCGCTGCCGCATAAGATGGCCGTATCCGGTGCGTCGAGAAGACCGATATCAGTGTGCCAGGCGTATTCACGTACAGTGATCTTGCGGAGCAGACGTTTGACAGCAGGCCACAGATTTCGAATCTGGTGCGTGACGGTATGCGTCTTTTTGAACAGTTCCCCGACCAGGCCAACGCCAATTTGGACGCGATCCGGAGTTTCCGGCGAAGAACTTGCGACGACGCGCGAAGCGGGTTCCCTGCTCTGTCCGCTGGATTTGAGGGCGATGCGACGGCGATATTTCAGCCAAATGAGGTAGCGAATTTCGAGGAATATATGACCTTCCATACCTTGCATTTCCAATAGAAAACGCACAGTCACCGGGGATACAGCTACGGCAACAAGCAGCGCAACCATGCCGATCAGCGCCCATACCACCATGCGGTCCTCCCCAATCACTCACTCTAGGGGGTATGCTTTCCAGCAGTCGGCGTTTGTATGCGCGCCAAGGCATTATCCATTATCCATCTGCTCCAGCGGCGGCAGATCACGATGACTTCCCAACCCGAAATAGTCAAGGAAATCATTGGTCGTTCCATAGAGGAATGGTCGACCTGGGCTATCGGCGCGGGCGATTTCCTGCGCGAGACCACGAGCGACAAGAGTGCCCAGGGCCTTTTCACTCTTCACGCCCCGGATGTCCTCAATCTGCGAGCGCGTAATGGGTTGCCGATAGGCGATAATCGCCAGCGTCTCGAGGGCAGCCTGGGACAGACTCGAAGGAGGCGGCACCAAGGCCAATTGACGCAAGTACGGAGTGAGTTCTGGCGCCGTCATGAGTTGCCAAGCATCCGCAAGGCGCTCGACCAGAAATCGTCTGCCTTCACGGCTCTGCAGATCACGGAGATCCAGGCACATCTGTGTCGCGGAAGGCTCGTCCACGTCAAATACGCCCGCGATCTGCCTGTTCGTCAACCCTTCGGTGCCAGCGGCAAACAGCAAACCTTCAAGGGCCTGCAATGCTCCCCCGGTCGCGGCTGTGAACCCGCTGCTGAAGTCCGCTTTTTCCTGTGCGCCCGGCGTCGGCGCCATCCCTACAGGGCTATGTTCGCTGTGTTCGCTGTGATCCATATGTCTCCAAACTGAACCTCCTGCCGACAGATGATTCGATTGAGTCTAATGAGTTCGAGAACCGCAAGAAATACGGTCACAATTTCCCTGCGGCGGCGATTGCGCAACAGGTGAACGAAGGTGGTCGGCGCGTCGCGCACTTGCTTCTCTATAAGACGCATACGCTGCGCAACGGGCTCGCGGTCCCTCACAATGCGCACATCGAGATCAATTTTCGTACGCGCAAGCGCCCTCGCCAGAGAATCTCGCAGATGCAACACCTCGACGCCAGCGAGGAAATCGGACACCGTTGGTTGCTCCTGGAACGATTCCAGAGGAAGCGGGAGTCGCCCGACGCGCTCCGCCCATAGAAGCGACTGTTCACCAAGCGCCTGCGCGGCCAGCTTAAACGCCCTATATTCGATCAGTCGCTCCCTCAACTCGCGTTCGTCGTCCACATACTCAGCATCAAAACCGTACGCGACCTGAATTTCCGTGGGTCCGTGTCTGGGTAGCAGAGATCGTGCCTTGATGGCGAGCAGTTGCGCCGCCATCACAAGAAATTCGCTCGCCACTTCCAACTGGAACTCCATCGATTCTCTGAGATAAGTCATATACTGATCTGTGATCCGCGCGATCGGCACGTCGTAAATGTCGAGTTCCTGGCTCTCGATAAGGTGCAACAGCAGATCAAGTGGACCTTCAAACGCCTGCAATCGCACCCGGTATTCCTCTTTGTTGGCTATAGCGTCAATCCGAACCACCCCATCACGCTCTGAATGGCCCCATTGATGATCAGCCCACCGATCGGCAAAATGAGCGCGAGCACCAGAAGAAATGGCCCAAGTCTCTCAAATTGATCAGCGCGGGGCAACCACCGCAATGGTAGAGAGTAGCGAAGGATTTTCCAACCGTCAAGGGGAGGAATAGGAATCAGATTGAAAACAGCCAGCGCGATATTGACAATGGCCAGCCAGTAACTCATGTTGACCAGAAAACCGCCAAAACCTGTAAGCCAGAACGCCGACCCCGAATTGTTCATTCCAATCAGCGCCAGCATGGCGAACAGCGCCAAAATCGCGTTCATTAGAGGGCCCGCAAGGGCAATCAACACAATACCCAACTTGCGATTGATCTTGATCCTGTTTGGGTTGAACATGACCGGCTTTGCCCATCCGAAATTGACGATCAGGATCATCAGCAGCCCCAGCAAATCCAGATGAGCCAAAGGATTCAGAGTGACGCGACCCTGTTTCTTGGCTGTATCGTCGCCAACGAGAAGCGCCATCACGGCATGGCCGAATTCGTGGATGGCGAGGCCGATCACGAACGCGATTAGCCGAAAGATAAGTCCTTGCCCAAAAAAGGAGAACAGTCCCACTCCTTCGTCCGCCCTTCTGCTGTCAGTTATCCGGGTTTGTCCGGAATGGTTTCAAGCGCCACGGAAGCAGCTGCGCGTACCTTGCAAACATACGCTGATGAGCGCCAATTTCTCGCAAGCCCCTGCGCCGCAACTGGGAAACAGGCGCAGTGACCGTGGGGTCACGCTGTGAAAAGAGTACGATATTTTGAGCCGAGAAGGAAATGACACCGAGCGGTATGTACCAGGCAGGCCCGATCAGGAGACTCAGGCGACGGCCCAGTTCCCAGAATTTACGGCTATGTTCCCCGGCAGTCGGCAGGATCACATTCATGGCGAGTACCCCACCCGGCGTGAGCCGGTCTGCAAGAGATCGCAAATAGACGGCTGAAAAAAACGTCTGCGGTGTCTCTTCGCGATAGAAGACGTCAAGCAAGATGAGATCAAACTGATCTTCCATCCGCGGTACAAACGCTCTGGCATCCGCCTCGATAAAGCGCGTCCTGTCGTCCGCGGGCATCATGAAGTGCTCTTTTGCGGCAACCATGACTGCCGCGTCCACATCGATTCCGGTTATCCTGGCCTGCGGGTGCCTGCGGTGGACGTGACTGATGGCGGTGCCCGTTCCGATCCCCACAGCCAAAAACCGCGAGACAGACGGCAGCCACATGGTGTGCAGCGCGAATGCCTGCTGATATGGAAAATACAGCCGAGTCGGTCGCCGGACCAGCATCCCGCCCTGCCAACCCGCGCGTTCATCCCCAAAGCGCATGAACCGGACACCGTTTCGCTCAACGATTTGGATTGTCTGATAAGTCGAGCGTATCGTCTCTATGATCATACCGTACGTCGCATGCGATCTCCACTCGCACTGGCGCGCATCAGGACAACAGCGCGCGCGTCAGATTTGCCATTTCAATGGCTGTCACCGCGGCCTCCCATCCTTTATTGCCCGCCTTGGTTCCGGCGCGCTCGATAGCCTGCTCGATGGTGTCCGTAGTGAGCACGCCAAAAGCGATGGGAACGTCTGACTGCAGAGCGACAGACGCGATACCCTTGGCTGTTTCGGCCGCCACGTAGTCAAAATGCGGCGTCGCGCCTCGAATCACGGCTCCAAGAGCTATCACTGCGTCGTACCGTTCCGAGTGAGCTAGCCGCTTTGCGGCGTACGGAATCTCAAAAGACCCCGGCACCCAGGCAACGTCAACCTGAGACATGTCCACGCCGTGCCGTGTCAACGCGTCCATAGCGCCAGACAGAAGGCGCGAGGAAATCAGATCGTTGAATCGCGCAACGACCACCCCCACCCTAAGCCCTGTTCCAATCAGATGTCCCTCAAATGTTTGTCCCAACGCGTACACTCCCTACAAGTTTAACATGTGACCCAGTTTTGTTTTCTTTGTCGTCAGATACTTTTCGTTAAACGCGCTCACGTTAACCTGAAGCGGCACGCGTTCTACGATGGTGAGCCCGTGTCCGGTCAATCCGCTGACCTTGCGTGGATTGTTGGTCAGGAGTCGCATTTCACGGACGCCGAGGTCTTGCAGAATTTGCGCGCCAATGCCATAATCGCGCAGGTCAGGCGCAAAACCCAGCTCCCGGTTGGCTTCGACGGTATCCAGTCCCTTCTCCTGCAATTCGTAAGCCTTGATCTTGTTGATAAGTCCGATGCCACGTCCTTCCTGACGCATATAAACGAGAACGCCCCTCCCCTCTTTTGCGATCTGCTCGAGTGCGGCGTGCAACTGCGGGCCGCAATCACAACGCCAGGAACTGAACACGTCACCTGTCAAACATTCCGAATGAACACGGACGAGCGTTGGAGTCTCGGGGTCGATTTCACCCCGTACGAGAGCGACATGCTCTTTGCCATCAAGAGAATTGCTATAGGCGATGATGCGAAAATCACCATACTCGGTCGGCAAATCTGCTTCCGCGACACGCGACACCAGTCTTTCGAGGTGTTTTCGGTAGGCGATCAAATCCGCAATCGTGATCATGAGCAGGCCAAATTCACGGGCAATCAGAACAAGATCGTCAACCCTCGCCATTGTGCCGTCAGGTTTCAGGACTTCACAAATCACGCCCGCCGGGTATGCTCCGCACAACCTCGCGAGGTCCACGGCCGCTTCCGTGTGGCCCGCTCTTCGCAACACCCCGCCGTCTTTTGCAATCAACGGAAAGATGTGGCCTGGGCGCTTGAAATCCTTCGCCTGACTCTCTCCGGCAATAATGCCCTGGATGGTTTGCGCCCGTTCAATGGCAGAAATTCCGGTGGTGGTCACGGAATGGTCGACCGAAACAGTAAACGCCGTTCTCAGCGTATCCGTACTGTGTTCCACCATCGGCTTCAATTGTAACTCATTGGCCCGCTCTTCGGTAATGGGAACGCATACTAGCCCCCGACCGTGCGTGATCATAAAATTAATGGTGTTCGGTGTGGCAAATTCCGCCAGTGAAACAAAATCTCCTTCATTTTCACGATCTTCATCATCGGTCACGATGATCATCTCACCGCGCTTTAGCGATGCGAGAGCTTCGTCGATTTTGGCAAACATCAGCTCGATCTCCTTTCAGTATCCCCACTCCCGCAAACGCTCCAACGTCAGGCCGCCGCTGGCGATTTCCGGCGACCCATAGCTCAGCAACCGCTCCACGTATCTGGCGATCATATCCACTTCAAGGTTGACGCGCTGTTCCCGACTCATGTGCGCCAACGTAGTCACGGCGGCACTGTGAGGGATGAGCGACACCTGGAACGATTGATCAGTCACGGTCATCACCGTCAAACTCACTCCGTCGATCGCGATCGATCCCTTTTCTGCGATATAGCGCATAATGCTTGGCTCCGCATTGATCGTCAGCACCTGGGCTGAATCATCCTGGACGACGTTTGTCACCACGCCCACGCCGTCTACGTGCCCGGCGACCAGATGCCCGCCGATGCGGCCACGGCTAGACAAGGCGCGCTCCAGATTCACCTGAACGCCGGCCGACGCAAAACGCAACGTGGTTCGGCGAACTGTTTCCGGAACAGCGTCCACCACCATCTGCCCATCCTTCAATTGCACTACGGTCAGACAAACTCCATTCACGGCGATGCTGTCGCCGATCACAGTGTCTTCGAGCACCCTGGAGGCCGCGATGCGCAGGAGCAAAGCTCGTCCGGTGCGGTCGACGCGTGTCACTCTGCCAATTTCCTCAACCAATCCTGTGAACATGTATGCCATCCCTCGCATCCTGATCCCGTCAACTTCATGAGTCGATCTGATGTCTTGCACCTCCGCGCTCCGGGGTGGCGATCATCAGGCTGTCATTGCCCACTGTCCTCCAGTGGACATCGCGCAGCGAGAGTCCCGCGCAAACGTCGGTCAGCGCAGTACCTGATACCGCAGGCACGCCGCTGCACAGCAGAGTGGGAGCGTGAAAGAACCACAGACGATCCACACAGTCCGCCTTGATAAAAGCCGCCGCGAGGATGCTCCCCCCCTCAACCAGAACATGAATCAATCCCCGTTCCGCCAGGGCCCTGAGTGTACTTTGCACTCTGCTCTCATTGTCTGACTCGGACGCGGGCAACGCCCATACTTCGACGCCCATTTCCTCCAGAGCCTTGATGCGGCTGGGGTGTGCCACATCATCGCAGACAATGATCGTAGGCGCCGATCGATCCTGTACCACCTGCGCCGAGACCGGCGTGCGCAGCGTGCGATCAAAGATCACGCGCACGGGGCTGCGTCCGCCTTCGGGAAGCCTGGTCGTCAACAGCGGGTCGTCCGCCAGCACCGTAGCAACGCCAACGGCAATGACATCTACCACATTGCGCAGGCGATGAACTTCAAGCTGCGCTTCCGCTCCGGTGATAGCCAGGCGCCGCCCTGACTGGTTTGCGATGCGACCGTCGAGAGTGGCCGCGAGCTTCAGCGTGACAAACGGTCGACCCGTTCGCGCATAATGCAAAAAGACCTCATTGCTGCGACTTGCCTCTTGCGCCAAACAGCCCAGTGAAACCTCGATCCCCGCCGTACGCAGGATGGCTATGCCGCGACCAGCCACCAGATGGAAGGGGTCTTCCACCGCGATCACTACCCGCCGAACGCCCGCCGTAACCACCGCGTGCGCGCACGGCGGCGTTCGTCCATGATGCGCGCATGGCTCCAGCGTGACGTACAACGTGCTGCCGCGAGCTTCTTCCCCGGCCATGGCAAGCGCGTGAATTTCCGCGTGCGCAGTTCCTGCCCGAAGGTGCGCGCCAAATCCGATAATGCGATCGTCTTTGACAAGCACAGCTCCTACCGTGGGATTGGGGCTCGTCCGACCTCTGGCGATCTCTGACAGGTCAATGGCCATCTTCATATACGCTTCGTCGTTCATATACCCCAACTCCATCCTGACTTACCAAGTCATTACGACAAATAGCGCCTTGCAGTATTCAGGGCGCGGAAAGGAAACAAGGGCTACGGATCTCGCCGTTTCCCTTGCGTCTCCTTCTTTCATCCGGACTGTACCGTCGGTACTGGAATCTCACCAGTTCGTGCCCGTAGGCTCGTGGACTTCGCTATGCGTTACCACCGGTCGGGAGTTGGCCTGACGCCTCACCCTGCCCTGAAGGAGGTTATGGGATTGTCAACGTCAGTATACAGAGTAGCCTGAGTCGTTGTAAAGAGACTAAGCGTGTCGCAGGTGCAGCCGGGCCGCCCTGGACCCGACTCACGGCGAGTATGCGGCGAATTAAAAGGCTGTAACCACAGCGCCGGACCTACGATTGCGGATAAATTTTGACACATAGGGCCAGACAGGAACGATGAATCCTGCAATGCCTCGAAAAATGCCAAAAAACCGAACAATCTGCGGAATCCATCCGATGATGGTAAGCATGGGTGTTCTCCTCCTCTGCGTTACTGACAGAGTATGGGGATTGCCCGCAACTCGTGGCGGCGTCAGCCTAGGCTTTCGATGGTCGGGCCACGTAAGGAACGATCCAGACGACACACATCCGCCGCCGTTTCGCGTTCAACCACCAATCGCGCTTGGCCATCGCGCACAAACACGACAGCCGGTCTCGCTACCCGGTTATAGTTGCTTGCCATCGAATAATTATAGGCTCCTGTACAGGACACCGCCAGAATATCTCCAGGCGTCGGTTTTGGCAGCGCTACATCCCAAATAAGCATGTCTCCGCTCTCGCAGCATTTCCCGGCGATCGATACAGTTTCCATATCTGGATCGTTGGCGCGGTTTGCGATACACGCTTCATACTTGGCGCCATAGAGCGCGAGTCGCGGGTTATCCGTCATTCCACCGTCTACCGCCACATACGTGCGCACTCCCTGAATCTCCTTGCGGCTGCCTACCGTATAGATCGTCGTACCGGCTTGCGCCACAATGCTTCGCCCCGGCTCCATCATAAGTCTGGGCAGCGGTATCCCATACTCCCGAAACGACGCGACAGCCGCCTGCACGATCCCCTCCACCAGACGCTCCACAGGAATCGGCGAATCGTCGCTGGTGTAACGAATCCCCATGCCGCCTCCCAAGTTGAGGACGCGAAACCAAATGCCATACCGACGGCCAAGATGAGCGCACAGGCTGGCCAGTCGCGAAGCCGCCACACGAAATCCATCCGCGTCAAAAATTTGCGAACCGATATGCGAGTGCAGGCCCAACAACTGAATCCGGGGATAGGCCGCAAGACGGTCAATCGCCTGATCAACCTGTCCACTGTAAAGGTCGAAACCAAACTTGGAGTCCTGGCGGCCAGTGGCTATATACTCGTGTGTATGAACGTCCACCCCTGGAGATACCCTCAAGAGAGCGTCAATCGTTGCATTCTCCTGTTCCAGAAGATCCCCCAGCAACTCGATTTCATAGAAATTGTCGATCACAATCATGCCGATGCCTGCCCTTATGGCAAAGAGCAGTTCCTCAGGCGACTTATTGTTCCCATGCATGCAAACGAAAGCCGGATCAACCCCAGCCTGCAGCGCCGTGTACAGTTCGCCGCCAGAGACGACGTCGAGCCACACATTTTCTTCTCGAGCCAATTGGCACATCGCCACTGTACAAAAGGCCTTGCACGCGTACGAAAGCGCATAATCCACGCCTGTGCCTGCAAATGCGCTGTGATAGGACTGTATAGAAGCCCTGATATAGTCTTCGTCATACACGTAGAGCGGTGTGCCGAACTCCCGTTTGAGGTCGCTGACACGCCAGCCCCCGATGCACAGTTCACCATTCGCGTTCAAAACGCTGTTTCCGTATAGGATCATCCTCTTGCACAGCCTCCGGTCCGATCTATCATCCCATCAATGGTTGTTAGGATGATAACACCCTTCCTTGGTCGGAGCAACCGGCTGCATAGTCTGTTGCCAATATCGTCACCGTTCTCACCCCCTGGCTCGAAAAAATAGAGCGGCCAGAAAGCCGAAGATGATGGCAGCCGATATGCCGGCGCTTGTCACTTCGAAGATTCCGGTAATCAGTCCAAGGACGCCGTATTGCTTGGTCTCCGCAAGAGCGCCATGCACCAGCGCGTTTCCAAAGGACGTGATGGGCACCGTAGCGCCGGCACCCGCAAACTTGATCAGTGGATCATACCACCCCAAGCCATCCAAAATGGCGCCCGCCACAACAAGGGCGGTCATAACATGGGCTGGCGTGAGTTTTGTGAGGTCCATCAACAACTGCCCTACCACGCAGATCAAACCGCCCACAATAAATGCGGAGACAAACAGCCAAATCCCAGTCATCGTGTATCCTGTCACCTCGCGTTATAGGGCTTTCAAGCGCGCGCCGCTCTGCCAACAGCGCCCGTGAACAGTCGGCCGCCTCTTCTCACGACGTTCCCGCCTCAAAGCACACGGCGTGCGCGATACAAGGAATCGTTTCATTCTGCTGCGCGGTAACCGTTGAAAGCAGGGCGCCTGTCGCCACCACCAGAATGCGTCTGTATTCACCTTCCTCCAGTTGTCGGAGCAGGTGGGCAAAAGTCACACAGGCGCAACAGGCCGGTCCGCTGCCACCGCTAAACACCTCTGGCTGATGTTCGTCATACATGAGAATCCCACAGTCCTGAAAGCGATTCTGCACATCATAACCTTGCTGTCCCAACAGTTCGCGGGCAATCGGATGGCCAACCCGCGCCAGGTCGCCCGTAACAATCAAGTCATAGTCAGCAACGGAACGACCAGTGTCTTTCAGGTGCTGGACAATCGTGTCTACTGCGGCAGGCGCCATGGCCGCTCCCATTTCCCAAGGACTCTGGACGCCCAAATCGATCACCTTTCCAATCGTTGCAGAACTCACGCGCACCCCAGTTGTTCCCGCTCCAACAACCGCCGCGCCGGCTCCGGTCACAGTGCAGTGCGCCGTTGGCGGTTTTTGCGCCCCATATTCCGTTGGGAAGCGGAATATTCGCTCCGCAGAACTGTTGTGACTGCTGGTCGCCGCCAGCGCGTAGCGCGCTGCCTTCGCTTCAACCAGCGCGGCGGCCAGAGCGACTGCCTGCATACTCGTGGCGCAAGCGCTGAATATGCCTAACATCGGCCGTCCAGCCGTCCGCGCGGCAAAGTTGGCGCTTGTAATCTGTGCCAGGAGATCGCCGGCAATCGCCACATCGATTGCTTCCATGGATAGGCCCGCTTTGAACACAGCCTTCTCCTGCGCCTGTTCGAGCATCTTGCATTCTGCCTTTTCCCAGGAATCTTGTCCCACATAGGGATCCTCATGGACCAGATCAAAACGGTCACCGAGGGGTCCGCGCCCCTCCTTGCTGCCCACAACAGTACCGGCGCCCAGTATCCGCGGACCCGAAACAAAGGACCACGTTTGCTTGCCTGTCAGCACGACCGAGGCCCCCTTTTTGATGGAGCATTCTTCAGTACCCTACCCCAGCGTCAGCCATGTGTCAGCAGATATCGAACCAGCCCAACGGCAAACGCTGCAACCACGCCATACACGATCACGGGCCCAGCCACTTTAAACATGTTGCTTCCGACACCCGCTACGTACCCTTCGGTCTTATGTTCAAGGGCGGCTGAAGCGATAGAATTGGCAAACCCCGTGACAGGGACGGCTGAACCCGCACCCGCCCACTGTCCAAACTTGTCGTACACACCCAACCCAGTCAGCAACGCTGACAGCATGATCAGGATGGCTACAGTGGGGTTGCCCGCTTCCTTCTCGCTAAAATGGTAGTAATGTACGATCAACTCCTGGATTCCCTGTCCCAAAAGACATGTGGCGCCCCCAGTGAAAAATGCGCGCACCGCGTTTCTGAACCATGGCCGTGCTGGCTGCCGACCCTTTAGAAACACTTGATAGCGTTTTTGATCAACGCCCGTCTTAACGCTCAAAACCCCATCTCCTAACCCCGTGGTGTGGTGCAACCATAGGGTTTCCAAATGGGGTGGGATTATGAGAGGCTCGCCTTTTAACTATACAGAGCCATCCGTGAGCAGGGTTTCGCGGATCTGCTGCAAGATGCGTTTCTCCAGGCGCGATACCTGCACCTGCGATATGTGCAGCATATCAGCCACCTCGGATTGTGTCTTATCTTTGAAAAATCGCATGTAAACAATCAGCCGTTCCCGTTCCGGGAGGCGTGACAACGCATCGTGCAAGGCGAGTTTATCAAACCACTTATCCTGTTCAGCGTCCGCGATTTGATCCATCAGATAAATGGGATCGCCGTCATTTTCAAATACCGTCTCGTGAATCGACGCAGGCACGCGCATGGCCTCTTGCGCCAGAACGACTTCAGCCGGAGCAACGCCAAGCGCCTCAGCCACCTCGTTAATCTGCGGTTGACGACCCAGTTCCTTGGCCAAATCGTCGCGCTTGCGCCTTATGTGCCGCGCCAGTTCCTTAAGCGACCGACTTACTTTTACCGTGCTGTCATCGCGTAGAAAGCGCTGGATCTCCCCGATGATCATCGGAACTGCATAAGTAGAGAATTTCACTTCATACACTAGATCAAACTTGTCGATCGCCTTCATAAGCCCAATGCAGCCAATCTGAAAAAGATCGTCGGGTTCGTACCCACGACCGAGAAAGCGTTGCACCACAGCCCACACAAGCCGCTGGTTGCTGATGACAAGTTCGTCACGCGCCGCCTCATCGCCATTCTGGGAGTCCTGGATCAGAGCGCGAACGCGCTCGTCTGTCAGTTTTGGGTATTCTCGTGCCACTCCATGCTCCATATCTTACACCTCATAGTGAGCAGCGCTTTGCGGAGTTCGAATGTATTTGACAAAGCGCAGTCGAGTTCCGCGGCTGATCGCGCTGTCCACTTCGAGCTCGTCGACAAACGATTCCATGATGGTAAACCCCATACCCGACCGTTCCAAATCTGGACGAGATGTATAGAGCGGTTGCCTGACCACATCAACATCCTCGATTCCAACGCCATGGTCCTCGATGACAAGTTCCATTCTATCACCTAGAATTTTGCATTGCAAATAGATAATCCCATTTCCTTCCTTGTACCCGTGAATAATGGAGTTCGTCACCGCTTCTGAAACGATGGTTTTGACCTCTGTCAGTTCCTCCATCGTTGGGTTCAGCGGCAGGACAAACGCCGCAACCGCCACTCTCGCAAACGCTTCATTTTCAGAAAGCGCCGAGAAACTTATGGACATCTCATTGGCTGCATTCATTTGGCAACCTCCTTTAACGCGACAACCGCAGCTTCGCAGTTCGGATACATCCGAACGATTTTGTGCAACCCAGACATTTCAAACAGGCGGTCAATCGCTCTGGAAACCCCCGCAATAACCATTTCGCCGCCAGTGTCCTGGATCTTTTTGTAACGGCCGAGTATAACCCCGAGACCGGAACTGTCCATGAAGGTAACTCCGCTCAGATCAAGGATCAACCGGACGTTGTGTCTGCCCTGAAGTTCCCGGTCCAGCGTCGTGCGCACAGCTTCCGCGGCGTGATGATCCAATTCCCCTGTGAGCGACGCCATGAGTATGGATCCATGGTGACGTCTTTCCACTTGCACTCTCATTGGCCGACATACTCCTCCCTTGTTGGCGCAATCGAATACGGCGATCTTGCTGCCTGGTTTATGCTTCGCCTTGTCATGCAAAACTTCCTGCCCGACGACAAAACTAGTGGTTTTACTCGCATTTTCGACAGGAAGGAAAAATGTCATTCATTACGCATGAATGTGCTATAGTGATACATAATGAAAGGGGAATGAAGATGAGCAACGAAAAGGCACTTACACTGGGTGCGAAAATCAGGTCGTTACGCGTGGCCAAAGGCCTGACGCAGGGGGAACTCACGAAAGGTGAAATTACCGCAGGGTTGATCAGTCAGATTGAATCAGACCGGGTGGCGCCGTCTCGTCGTGTTATCACTCTTCTGGCCACTCAACTCGGGGTGAATCCCGATGAACTGATGAGTGAGGTGGTAAACCGGAGTCTCCAAATGCAAAAGTTGAAGGAGGCGCGAGAACTGCTGCAAACCGGCTCCGGAGAACCCGCTGCTGACATGCTTGAGGAGTTGCGCCGAGTTCCAGTAGCCTACGTGCCGGAGATGGAACTCAATCTGGAACTGGCCCGCGCGAAGGAATTGATGGGTCGATTGGATGACGCCGCGCGCCTCTACTCACTCGTAGAGAGCCATGCGTTTGTCACGAATGATTGCCAGTTGGGAGCCAATTGCATGAGTCGACAGGGCGAACTGCATGTAGGACAGGGGCGCATATCTCTTGCTCTGTACTGCTTCAAGCGCGCGCTCAGTTTCGCTTCCGCCCTGAACGCCCCGCCGGCGACCGCACTCTATGTCATCAGGAAGAACATTATCATCTGCTCTTACCGACTCGGCAATATTTCCGCGGCATTGACCTATGCCACCGAAGCATACGGAGAACTAAAGCATACATCACATAGAACTGAACTCGCAGAGATATGCCATATATTGGCGGTGCTGCATGTGGGATCCGGCAACCGAGAACAGGCTCTGGCCTTCTCCATGGACGCTGTCAATATGTATCGGTCACTGGGAATGGACGCCCAACATATCGACGCCAAAATGAATTACGCCATTGTCCTGCGCGAAGTGGGAGATCATGAGAGCGCGCTCGCGCTCCTTCCCGAAATCATTGTTGAGTACTACGCACAGAGCAGGAACGGCGCCACAGCCAACGCGTGGACTGAACGCGCTGCGTGCGAACTCCTCGCCAATCGCCTCGAAGACGCTTCACGCAGCCTGGAGCGGGCACTCGCCATAGCCGTTCCTGAGTCGATTGAACATGCAGAGGTGCTGCGGGTGATGGGCCTTATCCAGACCGCTCTGGAACAGCCGGAGCCGGCGATCACCGCCTTCGAGAGAGCGCTCGCCATCCTGCTGCCAAAAGGTCTGATTGCGACTGGACAGGTGGTTTTAGAACAGCTGGCGCCCCTTTACGAATTGCTTGGCAACAGCGAACAGGCGATCGCAAGCTACTCCCGCATTGGCGACCTCAGAGCTCAAATCGAACAGCAGCGATGGGCGGCCCACGTACTGGCGTGACCGTGGCGCGTAAAGAGGTCTTCGCAAAGGCGCGCAAGACGGCTGAACTGCCTAATGGGCGGTGACACCGAACAAAAACTGACTGCGCAGTGAACGACCGAGCATTTCCAGCATAGACGCCTTTCCAATGTTCGCAGTGACAATCAGCGGCACCGACAACAACACCTTATCCCCATCGACGATTTTGACAACTCCTGCGAACTGCCCCTTTTTCACAGGCGCCACCAACGGTCGCAAATCATTCACAACTCTTCCCGTGACTGACTGATCCATCTTGTTGACCAGGAGACCGACTGGGCGGGTCGCACTCACGGCAACTGCCTGCAGTTGTCCCCGCATGACTGGCGCCAGCGTCACGGTCTGGCCCCTCTGATAGACAGGTTTAATGTCGTAATGACTAAACGCGTAGTTCATCATTTCAGTGACTTCAGCATTGCGTGTAGGGGCCATCGGCTCGCCAAGAACCACTGCGATCACCCGAAAATGGAGGCGTTTAGCGGATGCCGCGAGGCAAAACTTGGCTTCTGCGGTGTACCCCGTTTTTATCCCGTCCATTCCCCGAAAAAACCGCACCAATTTGTTAGTATTGACCAGCCAGAACGGTTTGCCGCTGTTTTGACGCAAGTGGTCGCTATAGGCGCCTGTAAACTGAGTGACGCCATGATGTTCAAGCAAGGAGCGTGACAGTACGGCTACATCGTAAGCCGATGAATAGTGATTGGCGTGCGGAAGACCATTTGTGTTTGCAAAGTGAGTGTCGCGGAGTCCGAGTGCGCGGCTCTTGGTATTCATGAGGTGTACGAAATTGGCCTCAGAGCCCGCCACATGCTCGGCGACGGCAACGGCCGCGTCATTGGCGGAACTCATCGCGATACCCTTTAGCATATCGCGAAGCGTCATTTGTTCCCCGGCCTGCAAATAGATTTGCGATCCGCCCATGCTGGCTGCGTAGTCGGATGTCCGAATCGAGTCTGTCAACCGAACCTGGCCACGGTCAATCGCCTCAAACACAATCAGCATGGTGGCAATCTTGGTCACGCTGGCGATTGGCAGCCGTTCATGCTCGTTCTTTTCAAACAGCACGGTTCCCGTAGTCGCGTCCATCAACACGGCTGACTTGGCGTGCGCGGCAAGAACCGGGTTCTCCGTCCTGGCGGCAGCCACGGCGCCGACACTGGTCACAGGCAACAGCAAAACCACGCACAGAGACACCTGTTTGCACAGACCACGCAGACTATACTTCCACAACGACATCTCCTCCTCATTGAAAAAGCCTGTCTCAATGAAGAGTAGTTTGCGCCGGGAGGATGACGCCTATGTATGGGATGAGCGCGACGGTATCACGGCGAATCCCCCACTACCATTCCATAAAAACTGTCTCCCACCGACCAGGGCACCTCAAAATATTGGGCAATGGTCGCGCCCAGATCGGCAAATGTCGAACGTTCGCCGATATTCACGGCGCCCTGAAGTCGCGGATGATAGCAGAGTATGGGTACGCACTCGCGACTGTGATCTGTGGATGGCGTCGTCGGATCGCAACCGTGATCAGCCGTGATCAGCAACAGGTCTCCGTCCTGCAGGGAGGCGATGACTTCGGGC
>JAJZEE010000054.1 GCA_021805735.1 Bacillota bacterium | reverse complement strand
TAAAAAGGATTGACGCTGGCGGACCGGATTGTGCGCAACCGCTTGGCGGAGTCTGGAAAAGCGGCTCTGCTAAAGGCAAAACCGGCTCCTCTATACCGACGCGAGGATAGCAATCTGATCGAAGTCGGCAACTTTGAAGACGATTTCCAAAAAATCAGTGACTGCGACTGGATCATTGAAGTTGTAGTGGAGCGGCTGGATGTCAAAAGAACTGTGTTGGCTCGCGTGGATCAGTATCGTCGACCGGGTTCTGTTGT
The DNA here is from genome assembly GCA_021805735.1 of Bacillota bacterium. Taxonomy (GTDB): domain Bacteria; phylum Bacillota; class Bacilli; order Alicyclobacillales; family SLC66; genus JAKADD01. Next base: position 24,449 of record JAJZEE010000054.1, on the reverse strand, counting down.
GAGTTCAAACACTTCCGGGGTTTCTATTTCCGCGATGGCGCAGGGGCGATCTGACGATTTCAAAAAACACTTTCTCGGCACTCACTTTTTCAACCCGCCGCGTTACATGAAGCTGTTGGAGTTAATTCCCACCGCGGACACTCTCCCTGAAGTCTCCGTCGCTATGCGGTCGTTTGTCCAGGATGTCCTTGGCAAAGGAGTTGTGGTGGCGAAGGATACGCCAAACTTTATCGCAAACCGTATTGGAACGTACGGCTTGTTAGTTACACTGGCGGCCATGAAAGGCACATCGTTCGGTGTCGACGAGGTTGATCTGTTGACGGGAGTTGTCATTGGCCGTCCGAAAAGCGCGACGTTTCGCACGCTGGACATCGTCGGTCTCGATACTTTCATAAATGTGGCCAATAACGTGTTCGATCTGTCATCAGATCCGGAGGAAAAGGCCATTTTCGCGATACCGGGTGAGTTGCGCGCCATGGCGGAGAAACGGTGGATCGGCGAAAAGGCAGGCCAAGGTTTTTTCAAACGGGAGAAAATCAAAGAGGCTACACAGATCCTGGCGCTGGATTTGGACACTCTCACGTACCGTCCGCGACGCAAATTGGCGAGTGCCTCGTTTGAAGCGGCGAAAGCGGCGCCGACGCTCGAGCAGAAACTTAAGACGCTGGTCTACGGCGGCGATGAGGCCTCTGTATTTGTCTGGAATATTCTTAAGCGAGTGTTGCTCTATAGCGCGTCTCTCGTAGGCGTGATCGCCGACGACATCGTGGCGATCGATGAGGCAATGAAATGGGGGTTCAATTGGGATCTAGGCCCATTTGAAACATGGGATGCCATAGGCGTGGCGAAGTCCGTGCAACGTATGCGGCAGGAGGGCTTGACGATCCCGCCCTTTGTCGAGCAACTGCTCGCTTCCGGACAGTCGTTTTACGACCGCGCCAATTCTTCTGCAACACAGTACTTTTCTGGAACGCATTATGAACAGTTCACCCCGGAAGAACGGATCATCGACCTGACAGCGCTGAAGAATCAGGGAAAGCTCATCATGGGCAATAAGGGCGCGAGCCTGATCGATATCGGCGACGGCGTCGCCTGTCTCGAATTTCACTCGCCGAAACAGGCCATCGGCACGGATATAGTCAGTATGATGATGAAGGCTGCCGACGAGGTGGAGCACAACTTTGAGGCTCTCGTCGTAGGTAGCGCCGCCGCCAATTTCTCGGTGGGCGCCAATCTCATGATGATGCTGATGGAAGCGCAGGATGAAAATTGGGATGAGATTGATCTGGCTATCAGACAGTTCCAAAATGCAAACATGAGACTCAAGTATCTGAAGAAACCAGTCGTGGTTGCACCGTATGGTTTGACACTTGGCGGAGGAGCGGAAATCGCCATGGCCGGTCACCACATGCAAATGGCTGCCGAGACGTACTGCGGATTGGTGGAAGTGGGCGTTGGGCTCTTGCCGGGCGGCGGCGGCAACAAGGAAGTGTTGATTCGCATGATGGAGCAGTTGCCAAAAAACAGCGACCTGTCTCCGATGCCTCTGGTTCAGAAGGCCTTTGAACTGATTGCTATGGCCAAAGTCTCTTCCAGCGCCGGGGATGCGCAGAGTTTGGGTTATGCTCGCCAGCGTGACGGCATTTCCGTAAACCGCGACCAACTGCTCGCAGACGGAAAAACATTCGCTTTGAAACTGGCAAAGTCATTCGTTCCCCAAGCGCAACAACGTATATCGGTTGTTGGAGAAGGCGGCGCCGCTCTCCTCAAAATGGGTGTCTTCGGGATGCAAAAGAGCGGGTATATCTCTGAGCACGACGTGAAAATCGCCAAGCAGGTCATTCGCGTTCTGACAGGGGGAAGCGCGGCAGGAGGTTCGCTGGTAAGTGAACAGTATCTCCTGGATTTGGAGCGCGAAGCATTCCTGTCGCTCTGCGGGGAATCGAAAACACAGGCGCGCATGCAACACATGCTGCAGACAGGGAAACCGTTGCGCAATTGAGGACGGCGTTACAAGACAAGAGAACCAGGAGGGAATACCAATGAGAGAAGCCGTGATTGTGGCGGGTGCGCGCAGCGCTGTAGGCAAGGCCGGGCGCGGCAATCTGCGCCAAACCAGGGCGGACGAACTTGCCGCCATGATTCTTAAGGGCGTACTTGCGCGCGTGCCTGAGCTTGATCCCGCGAAAATCGAGGATATTGTCCTTGGTTGCGCGACTCCTGAAGCAGAGCAGGGGATGAACATGGCTCGCATCATTGGACTGCGCGCGGGCCTGCCAACGTCTGTGGCGGGCGTCACCATCAACCGGTTTTGCAGTTCGGGTCTTCAGGCCATTGCCATTGCCGCGCAATCGATTCAGACTGGCGCAAACGATGTGGTTGTGGCGGGGGGCGCGGAAAGCATGAGTCGAATGCCGATGGGTGGGTTCAATATTTCGCCCAATCCATACCTGGCCGAGTATTTCCCCGAGTCTTACATGTCCATGGGACACACCGCAGAGGAAGTGGCGAGGCGTTTCGGCGTGAGCCGCGAAGATCAGGACGCCTTTGCCTTGCAAAGTCATAGGCGCGCTGCGACGGCAATCCGCGAGGGTAAATTTAAAAATGAAATCATTCCCGTCGAGGTCACATTGACCGATACGGATGACAGCGGCCGCGTGCAGGAGCGCAAGGTCATCGTAGACACGGATGAAGGGGTGCGACCTGATACAACGCTCGAAGCGCTTGCGAAACTGAAACCCGTGTTTAGCTTAACCGGCAGCGTCACGGCGGGAAACTCTTCGCAAACGAGCGATGGAGCGGCGGCGCTCGTGATGATGTCCGATCAGCAGGCCGCCGTATTGGGTTTGCAACCGATAGGAGTATTTCGATCATTCGCCGTTGTGGGGGTCGATCCAGACATCATGGGAGTGGGGCCGGTTGCGGCGGTGCCAAAGGCGCTCGAGAAAGCCGGGCTGACATTTGCAGACATCGATCGCATTGAGCTAAACGAAGCATTCGCGTCACAGGCGCTCCAAGTCATCAGGGCGCTTCACCTGGATCAGAGCAAAGTCAATGTCAATGGTGGAGCGATCGCTCTCGGTCATCCCCTGGGGTGCACGGGCGCTCGACAAACTGTGACGTTGCTCGAGGAACTTAAACGCTCGGGTGGCCGTTATGGACTGGTAACGATGTGCATTGGCGGGGGCATGGGAGCCGCCGGCGTGATCGAGAGACTGTAATAATAGTAATGACCGTAGAGGGAGGCGTTTGCCAATGAACAGTTCAACTCGCGAACGCGGCGCGCAATTTTTTGTCGCCGAGGGGAACGCGAACAGCGTCTTTACACCAGAGGATTTTACCGAGGAACATCGCATGATTGCAAGGACTACTGCAGAGTTCATCAACGGCGAGATTTTGCCGGTGGCGGAGCAACTCGAACATCAAGACTGGGATCTGACCGTCAAACTGTTGCGCAAGGCTGGCGATCTGGGGCTGTTGGCTGCAGACGTGCCCGAGGCGTATGACGGGCTGGGACTCGACAAAGTCAGTTCGTCGCTGATTACTGAGCAAATAACCAGGGGCGGATCCTTTGCGTTGTCTCACGGGGCGCATGTTGGCATTGGATCGCTTCCCATCGTGTATTTCGGAAACGATTCGCAAAAGAAGAAGTATTTGCCGGATCTCGCGAGTGGTAATAAACTGGCGGCTTACGCGCTGACGGAACCGGGATCCGGTTCCGATGCACTCGGCGCCAGAACGACGGCGAAACTGTCCGCGGACGGCCAATACTACATCCTGAATGGCACCAAGCAGTTCATCACGAATTCCGCGTTTGCCGACCTGTTTATCATCTATGCCAAAATTGACGGTGAACAATTTTCCGCGTTCATTGTCGAGCGCGATTCTCCAGGGTTATCGACGGGTCCAGAAGAAAAGAAGATGGGGATCAAGGCGTCGTCGACTCGGCCACTGATTTTGGAAGATGTGCGTGTGCCTGTCGAAAACTTGCTCGGTGATCCCGGTCGCGGTCATGTGATCGCGTTTAACATCCTGAACATCGGACGGTACAAACTGGCTGTCGGGTGCGTTGGAGGGGCTAAGGAGGCGCTTGAGACATCCATCAGGTATGCCAAGACTCGTGAACAGTTCAATCGCCCGATTGCTTCGTTCCCGTTAATCCAGGGCAAAATCGCCGACATGGCCATGCGCACGTTTGTCGCGGAGAGTATCGTCTATCGTACGACGGGAGCGATTGACCAGGCGCTCGAGGAAATTGATCTGTCAGGCGCAGACGCCGGACGCAAAGCCGCCAAAGCGATTGAGGAATTTGCCATTGAGTGCTCGATCAACAAGGTGTTCGGTTCCGAGACCCTCGATTTTGTGGTGGATGAAGGGGTGCAAATTCACGGCGGCGCTGGATTTATTCAGGATTACCCAATAGAACGTATGTATCGTGACTCTCGTATCAACAGGATTTTCGAGGGAACCAATGAAATTAACAGGTTGCTCATTCCTGGAACGCTGATGAAAAAAGCGCTGAAGGGTGAGGTAGCGCTGCTGCCGGCTGCTCAGGCACTGCAACAGGAACTGATGGGTCCGATCGAACCCGCCGATGAGAGCGAGGTTCTTGGTCCGGAACGTCATGCGGTGGCCATGGTCCGAAAGCTGTTTTTGTTTGCTGGGGGTCTTGCAGTCCAAAAGTATGGACAGAAGCTGGAACAGGAGCAGGAAGTGCTAGCTGATCTTGCAGATCTTGGGATCGCCCTGTATGGAATGGAGAGCGCTCTCCTGCGCGCGCAAAAAGCACAGACAAACGGTCATCATCACGCCGCTCTTCAAGCCGAATATGTGCGTCTGTATGTGGCGGAGACATTCCCTGAGGCGGAGCGTCTTACAAAAGACATTCTTGCCATCATGGAGGACGGAGACGGTTTGCGGACGTCACTCTCTGTGCTGCGTAAACTCACGCGCCTGCTTCCGCCCAACACGATGGCGCTCAAGAGAGGGATCGCGGCCCGTCTGCTGGAGGTCGAGAAGTATCTCGCCTAGACGCGAGAGGAACGCGGGCAGAACCGGATGAGGCGTCACAGTGATGATGAAGCGGGCTTCAAGCTTCCCGATCGCTGTGGCGCCTCTTGTCACCGAAGTGCGCGCGCGGCCTGCTCAAGCATCGGTTGCCATACGAAGCGAGCCAGGCTGATGGCCCAGACATTGAGAATGTCCTCCGAAGGAGAGGCTGGCGGCAAATTGAATTGGGCGCTCGGCCTATCAGGCGCCGCGTGCGCCGTCGGGGTCGTCCCTGGCGTCGCTGGCGTCGCTGACACCGGCGCCGCCGTCGCTGCCGTTGCCAAGACGGCGGATGCTGGTGTCAGGGATGCGGCCGCCACGGGCGTTACCATCGGAATCGTTGCTGCCGCCGTTGACGCGGATACCGGTGTCAGGGGCGCTGCCTTCGGCGCGCTGGGGGGTGGCGGAAATCCGGCTACCGTACTCCCAGCCAAGCGTTCCTGACCTCCTGTGCCATAGACGCGCTGTCCGAGACGGGAGCCGGATCTCTCTTTGTTCATGGCCGCAAAAACCGGCAGACAATGCCGAAAAGCAACAGCGCTGCGTGGTATGATATACACGACAACGTTTCGCTGTACACCGAAATCGACAGCAGTCTGTTCGCTGTTATAAAATACATCAATATGGGCTCCGACAATCGCTCCACCAGTGTCATCGGCGATCCGAAGCCCAACACCGGGGATGAACACAGCCGTTCCATAAGGAATGACACTCGGATCCACCGCGATTGACAGTCCCTGTTTTGCTTGTTGACCAGTGGAGGTAATTCCGTAACCTGGTTCTCCAGGGTATTTGCCAGTCGATTCGTAACCGTCCGTATAAGCCGTCAGTGTGCACACCATGGCCTGTGAACCAGGCGGCAGGCCCGACACAGGCGCGGGAACGACAAGGCGTTCACCGCTATAGATGAGGTTTGGGTTGGCAATGTTGTTCTGCGCAGACAAAACGGAGACTGTGGTGTGAAACGCAGCTGCCACTCCACTGAGTGTATCGCCCGGCTGAACCACACAGGTCGTCGTTTGCGGGTCAACGGCAGCAGACATTATGCCTGCCTGGTTTGACGGGTTTGCGGCAAAAGCCTGGGTTACTGAAAATCCGCCCAGCAACACTGCGAGCGCAGCAATCGTTTTCAAAGTCTTCACTCTCCCCGAGCAATCTAGTAACATTGTGTACAGAAAGTAGGTCTATTAAACGTGCAGGCATATATTTTGCCTGATGTGAGGCAGGGATCGTCATGATTTTGATCGGCGTAGTGGTGCTTGTCGTCGTGGTCGTTGTCGTAGTTGGCGCCGTTGAGCGAAGGAAGGGGAACTATGCATTTCGCATCCACAAACTTCAAAAGCGGTCGCAAACTCTCATTGCGCAGATTTTGGCCATGCAGGAGGATGTGGACTATCTGTCGTTGTATGACGGGAAAGAAGAAGAGGGCCAGGCAAGGAAGATTGCAACCCAAGCCGCCGAGGCAAACGAGATTGCTGTGAGTACAGCAGAGCAGTTGCGGCTTTTGTTGCGCAGAAGCCGCAACCTGTTTGATGTCAGCGATCTGTATGTGGACATCGGGATTCAGGAGGAACAGCTTGAACGTGGCGAGGAACTGTACATAAGCGCCATGAAAGGAATGCAAAAACTCGGCGGCGGTGGCCGTCATTGAGAGTCACTCAGGTACATGTCGGGGGACGCGGATCGCATCATGCGCGAAACTTGGCTATGGTTGCCGTGTCAATTGTGTGCTATGATTGCATTGACTGAGCGCTCGCTCGGAGAGAGGGATATACGGGGGAGTGAAACGTCAGTGAGAAATGGCGGCCTTATCGCAACGCCAGTCAAAGATCCCGAATTGGTACGGGTGCGGCGCGCTCAGATTGTCAAGGCTGCCACACGACTATTCTCGGAAAAGGGCTATCATGGAACAACCACACGGGAAATTGCCCGTGAGAGTGGTTTGGGCACAGGCACGTTGTATGAATATGTGAGTTCGAAAGAAGACATTCTGTATCTGGTTTGCGACATGATTCACTCTGAAGTGGAAGGCAAGTTGCGCTTGGTAATTCCTAGAGGCGCGCGTGTCATAGAAGTGCTGCCGCTGGTTCTCGCGGGATTCTTTCGTGTCATGGATGAACTGCAGGAGTTGGTTTTGCTCATTTATCAGGAGACTAAGTCGTTGCCGCCAGACTATATGCGTCACGTGCTTCGCAGGGAAGCAGAGATTACAGATCACTTCGCTGAACTGCTGCGTTCGGGAATCGCGGATGGTTCCTTTACAGTGGCTCCAGAAGTCGTGTCGCTGATGGCTCACAACATCACCGTGCTCGGACAGATGTGGGCCTTCAGGCGTTGGACGCTGCACCAGGCTTATTCGTTACAGACATTCACGGAGACCCAAACCTCATTGATTATGCGTGAATTGTGCGCTCCAACTGAGGCTTGGATGGACGACGAGGGGTGACCGATATGGACGACAGCAAAGTCTACAGGCCGAAGCACCGGGTGCGCTTTGTGACGGCTTCCAGTCTGTTTGACGGACACGACGCTTCGATCAACATCATGCGCCGGCTCCTGCAAGCATGCGGCGTAGAAGTTGTACACCTGGGGCACAACCGCTCAGTGCAGACTATTGTGCGGACTGCGATCGAAGAGGACGCGCAGGGCATAGCCGTAAGTTCGTATCAGGGCGGGCATGTGGAGTTTTTCAAGTACATGATCGACATGTTGCGCGAGCGTGGAGCGACTCACATCAAAGTCTTCGGGGGCGGCGGCGGCGTTATTGTGCCGCAGGAAATCGCGGAACTCCACGCCTATGGCGTTACTCGCATCTACTCTCCCGATGATGGTCGCGTGCTCGGGTTGCAGGGCATGATCAATGATATGGTGCGCTCGTGCGACAGCCCTACACCGAAGACGGCGGCGCTGGAATTCCTTTCGTCGGACCGTCCACTGAGGACAACGGATACCCGAACGATCGCGGAGTTGGTGACACTTCTGGAGGAACTCGTAGAACAGGGCCAGCCGACCGCAGACGTTCTGACGAGATTGTCAGCAGGCGGCGCCAAACACGCGCATTTGGCTGATCAGGCGAACGTTCGCGTGGGGGATGGGCCGGACATAACAGCCACGGCGGTCATGACGCGGGAGCTGCCCGCGCCTGCTGGCGCCGTCGGTATTGTGGTCGGAATCACCGGCACTGGTGGAGCTGGCAAGAGTTCTTTGACGGATGAACTGGTGCGCCGTTTCTTACGCGATTTTGATGACAAAACTGTCGCGATCGTGTCGATTGATCCTTCCAAGCAAAAGACGGGGGGAGCCCTTCTCGGCGACCGCATACGGATGAACTCCATTTACCACTCGCGCGCATTCATGCGCTCGCTTGCCACACGGAGTTCACGCTCGGAACTGTCGCTCGCGGTGCAGGAAGCCATTGCCATCTTGCGCGCGGCGGAATTTGATCTGATTCTCGTTGAGACAAGCGGAATTGGTCAGGGAGACGCTGCGATCGCAGAGATCGCGGATGTCAGCCTATACGTCATGACGAGCGAATACGGCGCGCCTTCGCAACTCGAGAAGATCGATATGCTCGATTATGCGGATCTCGTCGCGATCAACAAGTTTGATCGCAAGGGCTCGCTTGACGCGTTGCGACATGTGCGAAAACAGCTCCAGAGAAATCAGGACCGTTTTGACGATGCTCTTGACGCGATGCCTGTATACGGAACCATCGCAAGTCAGTTCCATGATGTTGGAACAAACGCGCTCTACCAGGCGCTGATCGCGTGCATCAATGACAAGGCTGACGCCGGCTGGACCACGCGAGGCGGTTTGTCGCAAGGACTGCCGGAAAAACCATCCATCATTCCGGCCGATCGCGTCCATTATCTGTTGGATGTCACGCAAACGGTCCGACGATACCACAGATTCGTAGAACAGCAAGCCTCTCTGGCACAGCAGTGGTACCAGGTTGAAGGGGCTCTTGCCGCCGTAAAAGACCAGGGAGACCAAAGAACAGAGGTCACTGAAACTCTATCGGTCATCCTGCATGGCGTCAAAGAGCAGATGAACCCGGAGACTCGCGAACTGCTGGAAGGGTTTTCGGATCTCGTAGAGCGCTATACGCAACCCGAATTGATTTCACGCGTTCGGGATCGGGAACTGCGGACTCCTCTCTATGTGCGGTCGCTGTCAGGCCTCGATATTCCTAAAATCGCGATGCCCCGTCTGCACGATTATGGGGACATATTGCGCTATCTGATGCTGGAAAACGTTCCCGGGGAATTCCCTTTTACGGCGGGGGTGTTTCCGCTCAAGCGCACAGAAGAAGAGCCGCGTCGGCAGTTCGCCGGAGAAGGAACGCCAGAGCGGACCAATCGGCGGTTTCATTATCTGTCTTCCGGCGACAGCGCCAAGCGACTCTCTACGGCGTTTGACAGTGTGACTCTATACGGTGAAGATCCCGATTATCGACCGGACATCTACGGGAAGATTGGAGAGAGCGGTGTATCCATATGCACCCTGAATGACATGGAGGCGCTCTATGCGGGTTTTGACCTGATCAATCCCGCCACATCGGTCTCCATGACGATCAATGGACCCGCGCCGATCATTCTAGCCATGTTTCTGAATACGGCGATCAACCAGCAGTTGCACCAGGCCGAAGCCCAGAACGACAGTCCACTGTCGCCAGAAAAACGCGCCGAGATTGCGCAGCGGACCCTGCAAGTCGTGCGCGGCACAGTGCAGGCGGACATTCTCAAAGAGGATCAGGGCCAAAATACGTGTATCTTCTCTACGGAATTTGCTTTGCGTATGATGGGCGACATGCAACAGTTCTTTATCGAGCACAGTGTCCGCAACTACTATTCCGTCTCTATCAGCGGCTACCATATCGCCGAAGCGGGCGCAAACCCGATTTCGCAACTGGCTTTCACGCTGTCGAATGCGTTCACTTATGTCGAATACTACCTGAGCCGCGGCATGCGCATCGACGAGTTTGCGCCCAATCTGTCCTTCTTTTTTAGCAACGGGATGGATCCGGAGTATACGGTGATGGGCAGAGTGGCGCGCCGCATCTGGGCGATTGCGATGAAACATCTGTACGGCGCGGGTGACCGCAGTCAGAAGTTAAAGTACCACATTCAAACCTCCGGGCGTTCCCTGCATGCTCAGGAGGTGGATTTTAACGACATTCGGACGACGCTTCAGGCGCTGCTCGCCATTTACGACAACTGCAACTCGTTGCACACAAACGCGTATGACGAGGCCGTCACAACGCCCACAGAGCAGTCGGTGCGCAGAGCCATGGCGATCCAGATGATCATCAATCGCGAGTTTGGCCTTACGAAAAACGAGAATCCTCTGCAAGGCGCCTACATTACCGAGGAACTCACGAATTTGGTGGAACAGGCCGTTCTCGATGAGTTTTTGCGCATCCACGATCGCGGCGGCGTGCTGGGCGCCATGGAGACTCAGTATCAGCGAAGCAAAATCCAGGAAGAGTCGCTCTATTACGAGACGCTAAAACATTCTGGAGAACTGCCCATCATCGGGGTGAACACCTATCTCAACCCGCAAACGGACGACAGTGGCTATCAGGCGCCGCAACTGGAGCTGGCCCGCGCGACCATCGAGGAAAAGGAGCATCAGATACAAGGGTTGCGCCACTTTCAGAAAGAGCATCAGCAGGAGGCCGGGCCCGCATTGCAGCGACTCCAGAATGTTGCGCAAGACGGGGGCAATATTTTCGCCGAACTCATGGAGACGGTCAAAGTGGCCAGTTTGGGGCAGATCACAGCGGCGCTCTATGAAGTGGGTGGACAGTATCGCCGCAACATGTGACAGGATAAGACTTCTCTGACGATCGTCAGGATTCATATGCTGTGCCCGTCGCGAGTTCGGCGCAGCCGTGTCTGAGCAGGGGCACAGCATATGAATCCGGTCGGCAGGGATCGATCTACAGCCAGCGACAGCCGCCTCAGCGAGATGGCTGCCTACTTCAGGATTGGTCCAATCACATGTGATACAATACGAGATGATAATCGGTTCTTTGGGAGGAATATGTTTCTTATGCACTTGTGGCAGACTCTGATTTTTGCTCTGGTTCAGGGAATCACAGAGCTTTTCCCGATCAGCAGCGTTGGGCACGGCGTACTGTTGCCCTATATCCTGCATTGGCCCAACATCCAGGCGAATCCTGCCTTTCTGCCATTCATTGTCATGCTCCATGTCGGCACGGCGGTCGCGTTACTTGTCTTTTTCCTGATCGACTGGCTGGTGTTTCTAAAGGCTGTGTTCGCGACCGGAAAGGCCGCAAAAACGACTGGTTCCATGGCTGCCCGCAAGCAGTTCTGGCTGCTTGTGGTCGCCACTTTGCCGGCAGTGGTCATAGGCGGTCTGGGCGTGAAAAAGTTTGCGACGCTGTTTGCCACGCCGCGAGTGGCCATGGTCTTCCTTATCGTCAACGGAGTCATCCTCATTCTTGGAGACCGCCTGCTGCGGAGAAATGGGAACAAGGAACCCCAGGATCTGACCTTTGGACAAGCCATTGCGGTCGGTCTTTTACAGTCTCTGGCGCTCATTCCCGGTTTCTCAAGATCCGCCATGACCATGATTGGCGGGCTTATGTACGGGCTGCGCTATGAGGCTGCGGCTCGCTTCAGTTTTCTCCTTGCCACCCCCATTATCCTTGGGGCTGCTGTCCTTGAACTGCCAAAACTGCACCACGCGCCGCATGGAATGCTTCCAATGGCGCTGATCGGCGGACTGGTCGCCGGCATTGCGGCGTATTTGAGCACCTGGTTCCTGATGCGATATTTCAAGACGCACGAAGTCAAGGCCTTGCGACCCTTTGGTTTTTATTGCGTGATCGTTGGTCTGGGAACGCTCGTGTACAGCTTTATTGTCTGATTGTTTTGTCGGTCGGATAAAATTCTGCTTCGGACGCACATTGGTAATGCGCGCACTCAGCGCCTTACCAATGTGCGTCCGTTTTTTTACAGGCAAAGGAGGGGAGTCATGCCGGACCGCGTGCGACTCGACACACCAACTGCATGTACTCAGACCCATCTTTCGAGTGTTCGTGAGAGTCATTCTGATCGGCTCAATGACGGCGGTCGTCTGCTGCTGGGGATGGGAACGTCGTTTATGGCCGCCCTGGCCCTATCGGGCACATTTGTGAATGTGTACATATGGAAGGTTGAACACTCCTATATCGACATTGGGCTGTTCAACCTGCTCGCCTTTGGCACTCTGCCACTGGCATTTTTATGTAGTGGGTTTCTGGCGCGCAGACTTGGGGAACTGTGGATCCTCCGCGCAGGCGTCGCGTCATTGGCCGTTTTCTTCGCGATTCTGCTCACGTTAGGGGAGCGCAGCGTCAACCACGCGCTATGGCTGGGTACGTTCTTTGGAATCGGTCAGGGCCTCTACTGGTTTGCCTTTCACGTACTGACGTTTGACTTGACCCAGCCAGACAATCGTGGACGCTTCAATAGTCTTGCGGGACTGTTTGGATCGCTTGTCAGTATGACAGGACCCTATATTGCCGGGTATTTGATCGTACATGGGCGGCGCTTCTCCGGATATCACGTCATCTTTGCCCTGTCACTGCTTCTATTTGGCATTCTTCTCGTGTTGTCGTTTCGCTTGCCCCACCGCGCCGAATCTCACACACTGCGTCTGCGCGAAGGATTTCGTTTTCGGACGGATCGAGACTGGCGGAGATTGTGGACCGGTTCGATTGTGTTTGGGCTTCGGGAAGGGGTGTTTTCGTTCTTCATAGGTCTGTTGGTATTTTTCGTTGCCCGTAACGAAGAAGGACTCGGACTGTACGGACTTTGGACGGGGTTGATTTCCCTGGGTTCGTTTTTTCTTGCCGGAAAGGTTGTGCGTAAGGAACATGTGGGAAATCGATTAATGGGTGCGGCGGCATGGCTGATGGGTCTGGTTGCGCTCGTCCTCTTGCTGCCTGTCAGCCAGTGGACATTGGTCCTGTTTGGCGCTGTGACTGCATTTGCGTTGCCGTTTTTCGTTGTTCCATTCGGAACAATGATCATGAATGAAATTGACGAATCTGCCGCATCGGCCAAGCACAGGGCGGAGCATCTGATCAGCAGGGAATTGGCGCTCGGCATAGGTCGTACGGTCAGTGTCCTGGTCTTTCTGACCGTAGCGAGGCATCTTGGTTCACCTGGTTCCTTCGCGGGGATGACAGTATGTTTAGCGTTCGCGCATACGGTCGTATACATGTTCGTTCATAAGGTAACATTCACACCCAGAAGAGTGGCTGGCTAAATGAAACGGCCGGTGAAGCCCACAAAAGACAGGGGTCTGTACTCTGCAGTGGACTGCCTGCCAGGTTACATGACCCCTTGTGGGATTCGCGCCACTATTTCTTGAAGAAGTTTCGGTTCTTTTCAATGAAAGATTTTTCTTCGTCAGGAACAAAGTCTTCCTGGAAAATGGCCGATACGGGGCATACAGCCTCACAGGCGCCGCAGTCGATGCAGGTGTCCGGATCTATGAAATACTGATCCTCGCCTTCATGGATTGCGTCTACCGGACAGGTCTCTACACAGTCTGCTGCCTTTTCGTCGATACAAGGCGACACGATGACGAACGTCACGCGAACTCACTCCTCTTTGGATTGCTTACTGTCATATCATATAATACGCGCTCTGTTCATTTCAACCGTTCAGAGGACAACTCCTGCGAAGAGATCTCTTTGCAAACAGGAAACAGCCTGCTTTGCGCGCGATCTCCTGACATGGAGAATTTTGGCAGCGCAACTAACGTGATTTGGCAGCAAATGATTAATATTTCATTATCTTACTTGCGGAGTGGGTGGTCAGGGATTACACTAGGGTCGATGTAGTGTGTAGGTACTGACAACTCAGAGGCGCTTGCGGAAGGATTTATGCATGTGACATACCCGTATGAAGGGAAGTGTGTCCGTGTTTCAATGTCCGATCTGTGGTGAGCTGATGGAAGCCCTCACAAACTATCATTGTGCGAGTCGCCATCACATGTCGCGCAAGGAACTGGTGTATCAACACGGGATGCCAAAGTACGTGTCTCCCGCGATGAAACGGGAAGTTCAGCAGTGGATTCGCGCGTCACAGGTGATTACAAGTCTCGATTACGAGGTTGCGCAAGCGGCCGTTCGAAGTCAAATGCGAAAGAGTTGACGTGAAATCTACAGGGGTGGCCCTCGGCGAGTTTCCGGGGGCTTCAATCCTTTTTGTATGCTTTGCGTGGGCAGACGTATAATAAAGAGTAGCTTTGCTGCGGGTAAGCCCGGGTTTGTGGGCAGAGTCTTCTGGTTGGGCCAGGATGGTTACGAGTGGAGGCCGACATGCGTGACAGATTGGATCTATGATGACCTGGGCAGCGTGCAGGTTCATTTATTGCCAACCCAGAAATATAGGATGGTCTCCGTATTGGCGCAACTTGAGCGTCCGTTGGAAAGGGAACGGGTAACGGCCACGGCGTTGCTTCCGCAAGTGTTGCTGCGCGGCACGGAGCGGCACGACACACAGGGAAAATTGCTGCGCGCGTTCGATGATCTGTACGGAGCTCGTATCGGCGCCCGGGTGAATAAACATGGCGATCTGCAAACGGTGGAGTTTACGGTGCAGGTTCCTCATGAGGCTTTGATTGAGGGGGCCAGTCATCTGTTTGGAGAAGCGATTCGCCTCTTCGCGCAAGTCATAATGGCCCCGAAGATTGAACATGGGGCATTTCGCGAGGCATACGTCGAAGGGGAAAAAACGCTTCATCAACAACGCATCGAAAACCTGGTGAACGACAAGATCTCGTACGCCGCAGAACGCTGCGTGCAAGCGATGTGCGACAGTGAACCTTTTGGATTGTCGCGACTCGGTTATGTAGAGGACATCGCAGAGATAGACGCCGCCTCGCTGCATCGTACATATCAGAGGCTGCTGGAGGAGTCGGTCCTTCATGTCTATGTAGTTGGACCGATGGATCCAACGAACGTCGCGACTGTTTTACGGCAAGAGTTGGCCGCGCACGCAAGACCGCGCAACGGACGGGGATCTGTAGCGGCGCCTGACGCGGCGCTCGAAGGAGCAAGCCCATCAGCACTGCGACCGATTCGTGAAGAACGACTCATTGTAGAACGTCTCGACGTGAATCAGGGGAAAATGAACCTGGGGCTTCGCGCAGGATCGTCTTATGCGGAGGATGATTATCCGGCTCTAATCGTTTATAACGGAATTCTCGGAGGGTTTCCGCATTCGAAACTATTTGCCAATGTCAGGGAAAAAGCAAGCCTCGCCTACTACGCGTCCAGTCGTTTGGAAGGGCTTAAGGGCTTTATATTCATTCAATCCGGCATTCAGATCAGCGACTTTGAACGGGCGCGCGGGATCATCGGCGAACAACTGGAGGCACTCGCTGCCGGAGAGATTTCCGATGATGAGTTGGTGTACACGCAAGAGGGCCTTGTCAACCAATATCTGCAATCCGACGATCAACCGTTTACTGGCGCTGTCATGCAGATGTACAAACGCTTCACGGGGCGGGATCGCTCTGTGCAACAACTGATTGACGATGTTCGTCGCGTGACAAAGGAAGACGTTGTTCGGATGGCGCAGACCGTCAAAGTGGACACTGTATATTTTTTGCGAGACAAGGGGGTGTGAGCGCATGCAGGAAACTCGGTATGAACGGCTTCAGGAAACCGTTTTTCACGAGCAATTGGAAAACGGCCTGCAGGTGTACATAATGCCGAAACCGGAGTATCGGCAAACATATGCCAGTTTCACAACGCGTTACGGGTCTATCGACAGCGAGTTTGTAGAACCGGATCGACAGACGCGCATTCACGTGCCTGACGGTATCGCGCACTTTCTGGAACACAAAATGTTTGAGGAAGAACACGGGGACGTGTTCATGGATTTTGCCAAAACCGGCGCACAGGCAAACGCCTTTACCACCTTCGACAGCACAACGTATCTCTTTTCGTGTACGACGGCGCTGGATGACAATCTTGGCATTCTGCTGGACTTTGTACAGCATCCGTATTTTACTGAGGAAAACGTTGAGAAGGAAAAAGGGATTATCGGACAGGAAATAAAAATGTATGAGGACAATCCGAGTTGGCGGGTCTATTTTCAGTTGTTGCAGGCGTTTTACGGAACGCACCCGGCAGCCGTCGACATCGCGGGAACCATTGAGTCCATCACAGCCATTACGAAGGAGGATCTGTACAATTGTTACCGGACCTTCTACCATCCCTCTAACATGATACTGGTTGTAGTTGGCGATGTGGATGCGGAGTCCATCCTGCAGGTGATCAGGGCAAATCAGAGCAGCAAATCCTATAAGCCGCAGGCAGCCATACAGCGCTTTTACCCGCCTTTGCCAGAGTATCCGAGCAAAGCTTTGGCAGAGAGCCGGTTGGCCATCGCACAGCCGCGTGTACTGTTTGGTTTCAAAGAACGTCATGTTGACAGTGATCCGGAGCGCAGACAACTGCGGGAAGCGGCGATGGAATTAGGGCTTGACGCTTTGCTTGGACGCAGTTCTGATCTTTATCAGGCGTTGATTGACGAAGGGCTTACCGATCAGGGTTTCAGCACCGAATATGAACTGACAAGGCTGTACGGCCACTCAGTATTCGGCGGCAATTCAAAAAAGCCCAGAGAATTGATCGAGCGGGTCAAAGCCGCTTTGCAGGAATTCGCGCAAGCGGGAGTTCTGGAGTCGGACTTTGAACGGTCGAAACGCAAGGCCATGGGAAGATTTCTGTCTCTGCTAGATTCGCCGCAAGGTATCGCCAATGTATTTACAGCGCAAAAACTTCGGGGTATGGACATCCTGGCGTCGCTTGACGCGCTGACGCAACTGCGTTTGGATGACCTCAACGCCATATTGCGAAACCATATCGATGACACTCAATTCGCTGCCTCCATCGTGTGGCCTGAGGAATCGACGGCGGGTGCGTCCCTTGATTGAGATCACGCTGTTGCCCGAGGACAGTGGCAAGAAACTTCACCGCTATTTGCGCCAGGCGTTGCCCGGATTGCCCCTCAGCGGCGTCTACAAGATGATCCGCGTAGGCCGCGTCAAAGTGAACGGGAAAAAGGGGAAAGTGGATACAGTGCTGCAACCGGGTGACTGCCTGTCGCTCTATATTCATCAGGATGAATACTCGGAACTGGCAAAGAACAAACCAAAATTTAAGGGCATGAGCACAGATATTGACATTGTCTATGAGGATGAACACATACTCGTTGTCAACAAACCGGTGGATTTGCTGACTCACCCGGACTCGTCCGAACACAAGGATACACTGATCAATCGGGCGCTGGCCTATCTGTATAGGCACGGTGAGATCGCCGACGGACGATCCTTTCTGCCGGCCACAGTCAATCGACTGGACAGGAACACTTCAGGGATCGTTATGATTGGCAAGGACACGAGCACCCTAAGAACCCTGTCGGAGGCCATCCGCGATAGACGTGTGGAAAAAACATACCTGGCGATTGTCTGGGGGAAGCTCATCGGGTCAGGCGATGTAGACACACCCTTGATGCGAGTGCAACGAACGAATCGGACAGTGGGAGCGCTGGACGGAAGCGTTGATGGTCGCACTGCGCTCACGCGCTATCGGACGCTGGGCTCGGGCGCTGGATTCACGTTGGTTGAGATCACTCTGATCAGTGGACGCACCCATCAGATTCGGGCTCACATGCAGGCCATCGGACATCCCTTGCTCGGTGACGTCAAATACGGGGGGAAACCGGCGTTTGACGTGACGTATCAGTTATTGCACGCCTATACTGTGAAGTTGCCGGATGGTCGCGTATTCGCGGCTGATCCACCCGCGGATTTTCTTCGTGTTCTGGCGCAGACAGGATTAAAACGATACATGCAGGACCGTCCGCAGCGCAGGGGAACCGGAGCCAAATAGGCGCGGTTCCGTCTACAATCCGACGAGTTCCCGTATGATCACGCTGGCCAGCAAAAGGCCCGCCACCGGGGGCACGAATGCGATGCTGGCGGGCGGATGAGCCGCCTTGCGCGGCAGGCCAGGTTCTTTTGACGCCACGGTTTCGCGGACATCCTCGCGCGGCGGCCGCGGCTTTTCGAGTGAGCAGACGACCTTCAGGCCACTGGCGACGCCACACTTTCGCAACTCGCGGCGTATCACGCGGGCGATGGGATCAACCGTAGTTTCTGAGATATCCATAACGCGAAACTGCGCGGGATCGATCTTGTTGGCTGCGCCCATACTGGAGACTATAGGAATGTCACGCGCCTTACACTGACGGATCAGGTGAATCTTTGCGCTGACGGTGTCAATGGCGTCTGCCACATAATCCAGGTGACTGGAAAAGATGTCTTCTGCCGTCTCCTCCAAAAAGAACATGCGTTTCGTTTCCACCACGCATTCGGGATTGATGGCCGCGACGCGTTCTGCCATCACTTCGACCTTCGGTCGGCCTATGGTGTCGGTAAGCGCTGGAATCTGCCTGTTGATGTTGGTGACGTCTACGACATCTTTATCGACTAACAGCAAGCGTCCGACGCCGGAACGGGCCAGCGCTTCGACAGTGTACGAACCTACTCCTCCCATGCCTAACACGGCGACTGTGGCGTTGCGGAGTATGTCAAGGCCCTCTGGACCAATCACCAGTTCTGTTCGGGAAAAGCGATGCAGCACCCAATCATCCCCTACTTGTGGCGTAGTGTACAATGGTCGTATTATACGCTAGTGCTCATCAATATTGCACGATTAAGAAGTGTATTGGTTAGCTTGACGATGCGCGAAATCACGAGGTGAACTGATGTGTCTAACGATCTGTCTGCAGTGAGTGTTCGCATGGCGTTGCTGACGGGAACGTCGCGAGGCATTGGCCTGGCGCCTGCCACAGGATTTGCCGCGCCGGACGCCGCCAGTTACGCAACTGGACAGGCTTTCTTTGTCGATGGCGGTATGACCGTTTTCCGGTCTTGACCCCATGACACGCGTACGGGCGCAAGCAGCCCTTTGGATTGGACGGCTGATTACGTTATTGCTGCGCCTTGTGGGCCGACGCGGCACGAGTCTGCCTGGACTGATCGCATCCAGGGTGAGTCCTGATTTGCTGTTTCGGTTATTAAGCCAACTTGAGCTGTGCGTCGTAGTTACGGGCACGAATGGGAAAACGACAACCAGCGCGCTGTTATACGGCATGCTGTCGGATGATGAGTACCCGTGGCTGACGAACCGCGGCGGGGCGAATCTTCTGCAGGGGCTGTTGGGCGCTCTGTTGCCCTATGCGGACCGGCGCGGGCGACTGCTCGTACGCAGGGCCGTGCTCGAAGTGGATGAGGCCACGTTGCCGCTCGTTACGAACCGTTACCACCCTACCCTGATCGTCGTGACCAATGTGGTCCGTGATCAGTTGGACCGTTATGGGGAGGTCGACGGCGCGCTGGCGATGTTGCGGTCGGGGTTGCAGTATCCCGGCGCCATACTGCTCACAAACGCGGATGATCCACTGGCCGCATCGCTTGGATGGGAGCGCGAACTCACCTATTATTATGGCATGGACGAATGCCCGGCGGATGAAGAGCCGCGCAATGAAGTTCGCGATGGCGCCTTTTGTCTCATTTGCGGTCGGGAGTTGCAGTACGAGCGATACATTTACGGACAGTTAGGCTATTATTCCTGTTTCAGTGGACATTTCGGCCGACCAGCGCCGCATTTTGGGGGCAAGACGGATGGCTCTTCCGAACTCATCATTCGCGAACGCGTTTCGGATCATCGACAGGAAGAATTTATGGTCGATGCCGGAGCGCCGGGTCTCTATAACGATTACAATGTGCTGGCGGCCGCGGCGACGGCGCGTCTTCTGGGACGTTCTCCGCGCCAGATTCAGGTTGGGGCAGAACACTATGAAGCGCCGCCAGGCCGGATGCAGATGTTTCCGGGCTCACCGGAACGAATTTTGGCGCTGATCAAGAATCCTACTGGCGCCAACAGCGTCCTGCGCACACTTGAATCTGATGAGCGCGACAAGGCGGTGTGTTTTGCCATAAACGACGCGGATGCAGATGGCAGGGACGTCTCCTGGCTCTGGGATATTGATCTTGAACGGTTTGTTTTAGCCGCGCGGTGCCAGCATTACATCTGTGCAGGCACAAGAGCTCTGGACATGGCCGTGCGTCTGGCGTACGCCGGCGTGGACAGGCAGCGCATCCAGATATCCGAGGAACTGCCTGAGGTACTGACAATGACATCGGAGTTGGATGTTCCGGTGTACGTGTTATCTACGTATACAGCTTTGTATCCGCTGGGAGAACAGTTGCAGGAGGCGGCAAGATGACGGACCGGACGGTGACGTTGGCGCATCTGTTTCCAGAACTGCTAAATCTCTATGCGGACCAGGGCAACATCTCGGTACTGCGTCATCGCATGCACGCGCGGGGTTGGACACTCAGCGTGACGCCCGTAAAATTGGGATCGCGCGTGGATTTTGGGTCTGTGGACATGGTTTTGCTTGGCGGCGGATCGGATCGGGAGCAGCAGCTTGTAGGCAGAGAATTGGCGATCTATCGCGAAGACTTTGCAACTGCCATTGAAGCAGGGTTGCCTGTTCTCGCTGTGTGCGGAGGATATCAACTGCTGGGCGAGTATTATGAGCTGCAAAGCGGCGAGCGCATTCCCGGATTGGGGCTGCTCGCTGTTACAACCCGAGCGGGCAAAGGACGGCTGATCGGCAATATCGCGATTGAATGGGTCTCTCAGAACGGCGAGTCTGACGGCAAAACGATCGTAGGTTTTGAAAACCACGCCGGAAGAACGTTTCACGATTATGCGCCGCTTGGAAGGGTTTTAAAGGGGCATGGCAACAACGGACGCGATCATCATGAGGGTCTCCAGTACAAAGGGGTCGTCGGTACGTATATTCATGGTCCTCTGCTTCCGAAAAATCCGCACCTTGCCGATCATCTGCTTGCCAAGGCGCTGGCTTTCAAAGGGTGCCATGAGCCGCTCGACGCGCTCGACGACGCGCTTGAATGGCGCGCGCATCGCTCCGTGCTGGGCATGCTTGGAGTCAAATCCGGGGAGATCAGAGCATGATGCTGACAGCGCAGATTAGCGCTGAATACGTTTTTGCTGTTGGTAGTAGAGCAACCCCTTGGCGTCCAGTTCGATGTCCACGCCCAAATCAGCGATGTTCCAGGATTCAGTGTGTCCGTTGTCGCGCAGCCAAGCGGCAACGCGATGTTCAAGAGCGTGGGCCATATGCTCCCATGTGGTCTGCCCCGTGTATATGTCGTCGGCCAGACGCGCGAACATACGCGCGCCTTCCAGGGTGCCTGCGAACGCTTCTTCCGCGGGCGAGGGGCCGAAGTGGGTATGATACACCACGGCAGGACCGAGAGCGCGCAACTTGGCTACGGTGTTTTCCACGGCCGTCGGATCAAAATCGGATGGACTGGTTGACGGTAAGACGAATTCGAAGGGCCAGCCGGTAAATTCGGCGACATAGCGAACGCCGAGGGCGTCGCCGGAAAAAACAGCCGACAAGGCGGGATCGTGCATACTGAAATGGTGTCTGGCGTGGCCGGGCGTATCGTAAAACGTGACGACGCGATCACCGAGGTCAAGGGTGTCGCCATCCTCGCGAATCAGTACCTGACGCTCCGGAACGGGTAAAATCTGGCCGAAAAAACGCTCCAGATCATCTCCGTATACCGCTTTGGCGCCAGCAATAAGTTTTGTCGGATCAACCAAGTGGCGGGCAGCGCGCGGATGGGCGACAAACGTGGCCTGCGGGGCGTCGATGGCCAGCACGCCGGCGCCGCCAGCGTGATCGAGATGGACATGCGTGAGAACAACATAATCCAGGTCTGCGGGTGTCAGGCCAAGTGTTCTCAGTCCATCGACCAGATAGGGATGGCAAGGAGCGGAACCAGTTTCAATGAGTACTTTCTTTGGCCCTGTGTACACGTAAGCGGAGGATCTCCCGCGCAGACCCTGCTCAAACAAATCGAACATGAAGAGAGTTTCGCTCAATCTTCGGATATCAGCCATCTCATTCGCTCTCCTATCGTCATGCGTTCCGGTTAGCGGCTCCTGGTGGGGGCAGCGCCCATCCCCTTGGAACGGGACTTCAGACTGCGGGGTTCCTTGCGGCGCACTCTGTTAAAGTTGACCGACCTGACCTGCGCTCCTGTAGGTTCTCCCTGCGTGACTGGCCTGTCGGTCGTATATCTCGATAGAGACAGGAGCATGCCGGCCGCACACAGTTTCATGATCAAAGCGGTGCCTCCGTAGCTGATGAACGGCAATGGAATGCCGGTGATCGGCATCAGCCCTGTCACGACACCCACGTTAATCAGTACACCCAACCCTATCATACTCGACAGACCAATGGCCAGCAACGAAGCGAACCGACTCGTGAGGCGCTGGCTTATCTGGATGCCTCGCCAGATTAAAAGCGCGAATAATCCAAGCACGGCGGCCGCGCCAACAAGTCCCAATTCTTCGATGATGATGGCAAAGATAAAGTCTTCATGAGGGATCGGCAGGTAGAGAAACGGTTCGATCCCGCGTCCTAGACCCTGCCCAAATAGGCCGCCGTGATAAATGGCAATGAGCGACTGCTGTAACTGGTATCCGCCCAGGTTCGTGTATTTTGGGTCCCAAGGATGCAGAAACACCTTAAGCCTGATATTTCGATAGGATTCAAACAGCGCAAACGCGGCGATGATGGGTGTCAGTACAGCGCCGATGACCGCAATGTGCAATTTGCGTATTCCGGCGGCAAACATCACCGTCAGACCTGACAGGAGCAATAACATGCCGGTGCCCATGTCCGGTTCCAGAACGATGAGGACAAACTGCGCGCCAACCATCAGGAGAGGCGGCAATACGCCACGCTTGAAGAGATCGATTTTGCTCCCGTTTTTATCGTATATGTAGGCCAGATATATTAAGATGCCGACAAGCGCAATTTCGCTCGGCTGAAATTTGAGTGCCGGTGGTCCGATCCAGCGTCTGACATTGGCGGCCTTATGACCGATGCCAGGAATGAGAACCAGGACCAGCGACGTCAGGGTGCCGAGCGAGATCCACTTTGCCAACCGATGAATGCGGGTGTATGGTATGTTCATGAAGATGAACATGATGATGACGCCGATAATCGCATAGATCAACTGGCGTTTAAAGTAATAGGCGGGTGTCGCTCCTGTCACCTGAATGGCCCACACCATGCTGGCCGAAAACACCATGACCACGCCAAAAACGACGAGGCTAAGTACAGCGAACAGGAGTAAAAAGTCGGGTTTGTGTTTGCGCATCATGCAACCTCCGTTGACATGATACATTCGCTGCAAAGCTCTTTACCTCCTGCTTGACAGCGGGTGTTCGCAAATAGTTTTCGCGTCTCCTCTCAGCCATATGTCTGCCAGGGAATCAATAAGATAGGAATACGACGGACTGGCCTTGATGAGATGGGAATGCGACGCCACCTCATCAAGGAACATCTCGGTCCATGGGATCAGGCTGCCAGCGGAACCTCTGCAATAAACGCGCAGGAACTACCACATTGCCATGGCGCCCAGTCCCAGAGCAGTCACGCCTACGATGGCGACGAGCGGCAAGGCCAACGCAGCGGCCGGATAGTAGACATGTTCGAGCGTTGCGGGAACCGCTTGGTCCAGTGTGGTCAGTTCCCTGTTTTCAGAGGGTTCCGCCGAGGCGAGACGATATCCGTGCAGTATCAGGTGCGTGTCTGATACGCCGTGCAGGTGCCCTTGATAGACGCCCATCGTGCAGTGCACAAGCACTGGATGGCCTACAAAGCGGTGCCAGTGCGTTCGGGGAATCATCATGAGTATACACCTCCTCACCTGCCAAGGTATGTGATTACGCGCTCTTTTGACGGGGCGCTCGCGGAGCCGGGCCAAAATGCCGCGTTCCAGGCGCTTCCGGGGAATAATATGGGGCAAATGAGGTGACGGACATCGCGGATGGACAGATTGTGCACCTGATTCAGCACTATGGGTATATTGGCTTGACGGGTATACTTGTGCTGGGCATCGTTGGTCTTCCCCTTCCCGACGAGACGATCCTGACCGCCGTCGGATACTTCGTGTATCGCGGCGATCTGTCGTATTTTCCAGCGGTATTGGCTGGCATTCTTGGAGGCGCGATCGGCATTACGATCAGTTATCTGGTCGGGACGTTTGTCGGTCGGCCCCTGGTGCTCCGCTTCGGACGCTATCTGCATATCACCGACAGGACGCTGTTGCGAGTCGAAACGTATCTGGGCCGCTATGGACCGCTGACGCTATTTGGCGGCTTCTTTATTCCCGGCATTCGACATGTAACGGCGATCGTGGCCGGGTTGGGCGGAATGTCATTTCCCCGATTTGCGCTGGCCGCCTAT
>JAJZEE010000161.1 GCA_021805735.1 Bacillota bacterium | reverse complement strand
TTACCGTGGTGGCCACCCTGACAAGCGCATTTGTGAGTTTTAAGGTCATCAAACCCACTTACCAGGCAACGACCACGCTGCTGGTCAATCAGCGTTACAACTCCCAGGCTGCCGCCGTCGCGGCGATGTACAGCAACATCACGGCGAACGAAGCTCTGGTGCAGACGTACAGCGATATCATCAAGAGCAACAACATTCTCGACCGGGTGATCAGCATCGAGCACTTGCCGACCACCCCGACGAAGCTGGCGGGCACGATCAGCGTCACGTCAACCAATCAATCGGAAGTGATCTCACTGTCGGTGAAGGGGCCGTCTATCCAGGAAGCGGCTGGTGTGGCGAACACGCTCGCAAAAGTTTTTGAACAGCGTGTTGTGCAGCTCATGCAGGTGCAAAACGTGCAGATCGTGGATCCGGCGACCATCCCCACCAACCCAGTGCCGATCAGTCCAAATAAAAAGACGAACATCGCCATCGCGTTCATTCTCGGTATCCTCGTAAGCGTGGGGATCGCGTTTCTCATCGAATATCTGGACGATTCCGTGCGCACGGAGGAACAGGTCAGTCAAATTTTCGGCGTTTCCGTACTCGGTGTTATCCCGATGATGGGCGGCTCGTCACCCAAAGGGCAATCCCCAACGCAAACGAGTTCAGAGGGCGTATCGATGTGAACGGACAGATTTCCATGGCGTTTACGCGCCACTAATCAACCGGAATGTAAAAGCGCCTGCGGCGTTTTTTCAGAACTGAGAGGAGCGAGTGGCTTGCCGCGCAACAATGAACGCTTTCAAAATCTGGTGACGCACTTGGCGCCAAAATCCGCAACATCCGAGATGTACCGAATGCTGCGCACCAACCTTGATTTCGCCTCTCTGGATGCACCGCTGCACACGGTGGTGGTCACGAGCACCGTGTCAGGCGAGGGCAAGACGGTGACGGCGTCGAACCTTGCGGTCGTGAATGCACAGGCGGGGAAACGCACGATCATCGTGGATGGGGATCTGCGCAAGCCAATGATCCATCGCGTCTTTCAGTTATCCAACATGACCGGCTGCACCAACGTGCTGTTGCGGCAGGCCAACCTGGACGATGCGATTCAAGGGAGCCAGGCGGAGAATCTCGACGTGCTGACAAGCGGACCTATACCGCCGAACCCTGCCGAGGTTGTGGGATCCGGGGCGATGAGGTCACTCATTCATTCCCTTGCAGAACGCTATGATCTCGTGGTCATCGATTCGCCGCCGGTGCTGTCCGTTGCGGACGTGAAGCTTCTGTCGGCATCGGTGGACGGCATTCTATATGTCGTTGGCGCCGGGCTTGTGACGAGGCAAGCGTTGCGCAAGGCGCAGCAATCGATCGAGATGAGCGGGGCCAAGATCCTCGGCACTGTGCTGAATCAGAAGCGGCTTTCGAAGTCGGAGCAGCAGTACTACTATTATGGGTACGGATATTAATCTCGTTGGGTAGTGCTGGAGGCGGTACGAGGTGCGTTCGGCCGGCTGTTTGCCCCAAGTTGTACACAGACAACGAGGATGCGCGCTTCCGCGTGGAGAACATCTCTGGTGGTTTTGCAATGACGCATGGTGATGTTATCAACAAAGGTGAGATGTTATCAACGTCGTTGCATGAAACTCCGTCGGCTGGTATAACAGTTCACTGATTTTAATTCACTCCGTTATTAGTAGTTTGGAGGCGGGATCCATTTTTAGAGATAAAGTGTTATTAATTACGGGTGGAACGGGTTCGTTTGGAACTGCGGTACTTCGCAGATTTCTTGATGGAGAAATCGGCGAGATACGTATATTCTCACGCGATGAAAAGAAACAGGATGACCTTCGAAATGAATTTAAGAATTCAAAAATAAAGTTCTACGTGGGGGACGTACGCGATTTTTCCAGTTTAGTCACTGCCATGGAGGGTGTTGACCTTGTCTTTCACGCTGCAGCCCTCAAGCAGGTTCCATCTTGTGAGTTTTTCCCTCTGGAGGCGGTACGCACGAATACGCTTGGTGCAGAGAATGTACTTCGTGCTGCGATTGAAAATGGCGTCGAAAAGGTAGTTTGCTTATCTACAGACAAGGCCGTTTATCCCATAAACGCTATGGGCATGTCAAAGGCTCTTATGGAGAAATTGGCGGTCTCAAAGTCAAGAATGGGTACTAGCCGGGAAACTATAATCTGCGTAACTCGCTATGGCAATGTGATGGCATCTCGTGGGTCCGTTATCCCACTGTTCATCAAACAAATTAAGACTGGTCTCACATTGACAGTAACAGATCCCAATATGACACGTTTTATGATGTCCTTGGATGAGGCGATAGACCTCGTCGTGTTTGCGTACCAACATGCGCGCGGGGGCGAATTATTCATTCAGAAGGCTCCCGGAGCCACGATCGGTGACCTTGCTGCGGCGATGAAAGAGGTATTTCGATCGGATGTCGAGGTCAAGTGCATAGGAACGAGACACGGAGAGAAGCTCTATGAGACTTTGTTGACGCGCGAGGAAAGGGTGAAGGCCCAGGATCTTGGAAAGTATTTTATGGTTCCGATGGATGACCGTGATCTTAATTATGGAAGATTTTTCACGGATGGAGAAACCACCATTACGGAGGCTGATGATTACACATCTCACAATACGGAGAGGCTGACAAGACCCGAGTTGGTAGATCTGCTTTTTAACTTAGATTATATCCAAAAGGAACTTAAAACCCAATCTTACGGAGAGGGTATTTGATATGAAGGTAATGACTATCGTCGGCACACGGCCTGAGATCATCAAGCTAAGTTGTGTTATTGAAGAGTTGGACAAGTACACGGATCATACCATCGTACACACTGGGCAAAACTATGACTATGAGCTGAATGAGATATTTTTCGAGGGAATGAATATCCGCAAGCCGGATGTTTTCCTCGACGCGGCAGGCAACACCCCTGCTGAAACGATCGGTAATGTCATCATAAAGAGTGACCTTGTATTGAAGGAGCACCAACCGGACGCGTTTTTGGTCTACGGTGATACTAATTCCTGTCTGTCTGTGATATCAGCCAAAAGAAACAAGGTACCAGTCTTTCACATGGAGGCAGGCAATCGGTGTTTTGACCAGCGGGTACCAGAGGAGATTAATCGTAAGATCGTGGATCATTTGAGCGATATCAACATGACACTTACCGAGCACGCTAGGAGATATCTCGTTGGTGAGGGAATACCTCCAGAAACGGTAATCAAAATCGGATCCAGTATGGTTGAGGTACTAAGCAAACAGAGGGAGAGAATTGAGGCCAGCGGGATACTGGATGCTTTTAGACTTGATAAGGGCGATTACTTTGTTGTTAGCCTGCATAGAGAGGAAAACGTGGATTCAAAGCGGAACTTCGCAAAAATTGTCGATTCACTGAATGCCGTCGCCGACAAGTACGAGAAGAGAATCATCGTGTCTACCCACCCGAGAACCCGAAAGATTTTGGAATCCGGAAGCTTCACTCTGTCGCCATTAGCCGAATTTGTTAAGCCGCTAGGGTTTTGTGATTATATCAGCCTGCAGCTAAATGCCGGTTGCGTCATCTCGGACAGCGGCACCATTACAGAAGAATCCTCAATATTAGGATTTCCTGCAATAACGATTCGTCAGGCTCATGAGCGTCCGGAGGGGAT
>JAJZEE010000053.1 GCA_021805735.1 Bacillota bacterium | reverse complement strand
CCGATCTATCATCAAACGGAAATGGAACTAACACCACTTTATTTCGAATCATCGATCCGCCGCCCATCGTTTAACGTGTAGATATCTTCTGACGGATCGTTCAAAAATTCGAAGGACGGACTCCTTGTCGCCTCCTGAACCCATTCCCGTTCACTAAGCTCCTTGGACTCTACGGAGTTCAAGTCAAATTCCTCAACCAGCTCTTGAATGATTGCATCCACGGCACTAAGCTGTCCCTGCAAGAACTGCTCATTTGTTGCAAACTCGCGTTGAAGAAGTTGCTTCCGCAAAATTGATTCTCTCAAGTTAAGTCTTCTGATAAAATCCTCAACTTTACGTTTACGGAATGTCTCCGCCATAATACATCCCCCCCACGACAATTATATGCAATTTGCATACGCTTGTATACAATTCATGACGGTTCCAGTTGTTCTTTTATTGACACATTACTGCTGTTACGGACTGCATCTTGGCCACTGTTGTCATCATACATGACGGCAATGTAAACAATAGCCATGGGCATCCACTGTATTGACATACTTATTCCCCTCATTGTCTAAGGAGCGGCGAAAGTGAAAATAAAAAAGGAAGACGTTAAGGGCTGACACCCCGTCTTCCTTCACCCTAGCTTTCGTACATAATCGTAGTGGAAAAGAAGACGAATGTAAATACATTTCTACTTATGGCTGTTGCGACGGGAACGACGATCGTCGAACGGCAACCCCTTTGTACGGAGGGCCGCCTGTTACATCGCCACGGCGGGCTGGTACGGGAACAGGACCATACGATTCGGATGCATAAAGGCCGTTACCGGTGTCCGCATTGTGAGACGATGCTCTCGGCGTGTACACCTGAGCCCCCGTACGCTCTTCCTTTATGGCACCAGGATGTCACTCACTATCTGGGACTTGTGGGGACGCATGGCTTGCCGGAGGAAGATCGTCCCAGGCATTGTCCGAGATGTCGCCAATGTGTACGTACGCCGCATCGACACAGTCACTTTGAACGGTTGGTTTTCACACGATCCCACCATGTAAAAATCTCGATCTTTCGCTTTCGCTGTCCAGATTGCCGTTACGTGCATTCTGTCATTCCCGCCTTTCTCGAACCGTATCAACCCATCGCCTTGGATTTGCAGGAAGAATTAGTGGATGCCGTTCAGCAGGGGAAAACCGTAGAAGAGGTCGCGGAGACGTCCGAATCTCTACCGGGCGGAGGCCTGGATGAACGCACCCTCTCTCGCCTCGTCCAGGCATGGGACGAGCGACTGACCCAACTGGAGCCCGGTTTGTGGATCTGGCTACTCGCGTGGACTCCCCATCTGATTTTCTCGCGCGCTCCCTCGCTGTGGACCGTGTTGCGCAACGCATGGCAAGCGGTGCGGGAGCGAATGCCCGCTTTTCGGGACATTCCGTTCCTCCACGGCCTAAACCGTCTTTGTTTCTCGATGACGGTGACGGGGCACGGATAAAATACCACACGGCCTGTCCTGTTGAAGGATCGGGCGGTGTCTCACAATGGAGCGAAGGGGACTACCCCCCCATTTCATCTCCAAAAGGAGGCACTCGTCGCGATGGATTCATCCATGCAGGAACAATTGGCCGCTTTTCGCTACAGCCTCATCGCACCCGTAGTCAGTCGGCAGACGCCGCTCGCTCCCGGCGAATTGAAGGCTTATTTGGCGCAGGCCGCATCCCAGGTGTACCACATTCCCGGCAGCACCAAAACCCACGTGAGTGTGCGCACGCTGGAACGCTGGCTCAGTCAGTACCGCAAAGGCGAGTGGGACGGCTTAAAACCGCGAGACCGCACCCGAAAAACAAACCTGCGGATCCCGCCTGCGGTGCTGCAAGAGGCGATTCGCCTGCGTCAGCAGCGCCCCGAGCGCAGTGTCGAACAACTCATCTTTTTGCTGGAAGAGGGCGGCGTTGTCGAAGCCGGAACGCTTGCCGCCAGCACCCTCTCCCGCCATTTGCGAAAGGCTGGCGTGAGTCGCAAAGATTTGCTTGCCTCAGATTCCCACAAAGGATTCCGGCGATTCGAAGCCGAGGACGCGCATCTGAGTTGGCAGTTCGACTTTCAGCACACCCTTTATCTGCCCGATCCGAAAGATCCGAAGAAACGCAAGAAAGCCATCTTGTTCGCCATCCTCGATGACTACAGCCGTTTCATCGTTCACGCCGAGTTCTACTGGGACGAGTTGCTTCCGCGCATGGAGGACAGCCTGAAAAAAGCGATTCTCAAGCACGGCATTCCGGAGCAGTTTTATTGCGATCACGGCGCCGCTTTCTCCTCGCACCATCTGGTTCGGATCTGCGGTAAGCTCGGCATTCGACTTTCCCACTCTCGCGTAAGACAGCCCCAGGGACGTGGAAAAATTGAACGCTGGTTCCGTTTCGTCGATACCAGCTTTAAGCCGGAAGCCTATGCGCAGATCGAACAAGGACGACTCACGACCCTCTCCCAGCTTAACGCCGCACTCGCCGCATGGCTGGACGGATACTACCACCTCCGGGAACACGGATCCACCAAACAGTCTCCTCGCGCCCGGCTGGCCGCCTGCACACGGGAAATGCGGCGCAAGACGCTGGAGGAACTGAAGGAGATCTTTCTTTGGGAAGAGCAGCGGAAGGTCGATAAAACCGGTTGCGTCAGTCTGGAGGGAAACACGTATGAAGTCGATCTCGAACTGTGCAGAAAACGCGTCCAGGATTCAGGTGTGGTACGAAGGGACGCGGTACGCCGACGCGACCGTTGTCGATTTGTCTCGTCCTTATGATCACCGAGTGAAACCTGAACCGGTGGCGCTGACGGTGGAACCAGACGGGCAACTCGCCTTTCTGGAACTGGCTGAGCGGAAGCGGCAAGCCCAGTGGACAAACGAGGAGATCTCTTATGCCAAAGCGAAGGACGGGGATTCGAAATGAATGCGACGGTACAGTCGAGTCCGATGCTGAGGCCGTTCAGTAAGGAACTGGATCCCTCCCTCTGTTACGAATTTCGCGGACACCGGGAAGCGTCCGCCCGCCTGGATCTGATGATTCAGCACCGGACGCTGGGCGTTCTCACAGGCGAAGTGGGCAGCGGCAAGTCGACGCTGATCCGGCGGCTGTTCGCCTCTTTGGATCCGATGAGCTATCTGCCGATCTATCTGTGCTACGCGTCATTGAAGCCGCGCGAATTTTACGGAGGATTGCTGGAAGCGGTCGGGGTAGAACCGGTCTATACCGTCTCCAGAGCGCGCAAGCTCTGGCAAGATGTTGTTCACAGCCGGTCCGCGCCCGGTGAGCGAACGATTGTCGCGGTGATTGACGAGGCCCATGAGATGAGCGAAGCCATGCTGCTCGAACTTCGCTTCGCGCTCAATTATAACCTGGATTCAGCCTCGCTGTTTCCTCTCATACTCGTCGGCCAACCGGAGCTTCGCAAAATACTCCGGCTGAAGAAGTACGAAGCCACCGTCCAACGCATTGGTATGCAGTACCATCTTGGCGGCATGAGCAAGGAGGAAACCAGTGCGTATATTCGGCACCATATGACCGTAAGCCGGACGGAGAAACCCGTGTTTGCAGAAAGTGCGCTCAGCCGGATCTTTGCAGCAAGTCAAGGGCTTCCGCGTGTGGTGAACCAGATCTGCACGCAGATCCTGCTGGATGCCGCTGCAAGAAATCTGGAAGTGATAGAAGAAGGCGACGTCGTCCGCGTGCTTGCGGACATGGACCGGCAACGCGGCCTCACAAATTGAACCGAACTGAACTCCATGAAATCCCGATCGATGGCGCATTTCGCTTCTTAATTTTCATGAAGCGGCATGCGTCTTCTCTATTGAATGGCGTTAGACTGCTCAGCTTCTTGGCGGATTGACGGTACATTTCTAACGACATTGACGGTAAGATTTGCGCCGTCAAATTACGTGAGCGGCAACACGTTCCAGAAAGAGGGGGGGGCGAGCAATGGATCCTACAGACCAATGAGACCCTGCGAAGCGCGCAAGAGTCGTGCAACAGGGAGCTCGTAGAATGGGATTCGGTATGGCTAGGTTCACCGGACTGCAATACCCTCAGGCCGCCGAGAGATGCTGAGAGTGCAGGAGGCCTTTGAGGCGCAACAACGCTTCCCTCTGACACTGGGTCGCGAGACCATTGTGGAAGAGGGATTCAAAAAACGACTTCTCAAACTAGCAAAGAACTGGTTGAAGTACCGAACCGATGACGGATCGTTCAAAAATTCAAAGGACAGACTCCTTGTCGCCTCCTGAACCCATTCCCGTTCACTAAGCTCCTTGGACTCTACGGAGTTCAAGTCAAATGCCTCAACCAGCTCTTGAATGATTGCATCCACGGCACTAAGCTGTCCCTGCAAAAACTTCTCATTAGTTGCAAACTCGCGTTGAAGAAGTTGCTTCCGCAAAATTGATTCTCTCAAGTTAAGTCTTCTGATAAAATCCTCAACTTTTACTGTTCCTTATTCGAACAGACCGCATGGGGCTTACCTTGTTCCCACGACTTTCAAGTCACAGCCGTTATGCGCAATAAGTGTGTTAGCGGTCGGCATATTCTGAGTAGAAGAAAGCATTTTTTTGGCTTCTCATAAGGGGTGAGACGTTAATTGACCATCTTGCAGTCTGATTTTTGTTGATTGTGAGAGTGTCCATGCAAAGCAGACTGACAGAAGTACCACGATCCAGGCAATTTGCATTGTTGCGCCTGTGCCAAAGTTCACGGCGACGAGTCCAGCCAATGCCATGGCGATAGGAACTAAGATAGAGTGACATAGCGTGAGGGCACCCGTAGCAGCACCCATGATTTCAATTGGAACTGTCCGCTGGCGAATCAAAGCCACTGTTTGATTGGCGAACCCAGACCCCAACTCAAGTAGTAATAGCCCTGATATGAACCCCAGCATACCCCTCTCCATTGAAATCACCGCAATCCCTGCAGCAATAAGCATAGGTGATGATACGATCAGCCACTGCATGCGTTTTTGCAGTAACCTTGGTCCAAAAGTGAGGGAGAAAACGGTGCCGAATGTCGCAACGCTTAGACCGAAACCAATTTGAGTGGCAGACAGATGCACGGATTCCTTTAGATACAGCACGTATTCTCCGAGAAAGAAGCTGAACCCAAAATTTTGAATGGATGTATATACAACCATTTGTCTTAATTGTCTATTTGACCAGACGATGCCGAAGCCAGACAAAATATGAGTTGCTTTGGCGTGACGATGTGTAGTTTCCGGATACCCGCGCTTTGTCAGCAAGGGTATCGTCGAAATCATCATCACAATCGCAGCGGCGAGAAACGCATGAAAGAGACCCGTTGCGATAATGATTCCAGCGAATCCCTTTGCTAAAAACTGTTGAATTGGTTGAATGGTTCCCATCCACGCATTGACTCTAGGTAAGTCCGTTTGATTCACTGTGCGCGGAACAATGGAACGTGAAGCAGCACGGGCAATTGCTGTAAATACATTCCATAAAAACACTAAAATCAGGAGTAAACTGATGGAACGGTGGCTGTGCAGAAGCAAACCAATGCCAATTGTGAAGATTGCACCTACTAGGTTACCCGCCACCATGAGGAATATTGGAGAAATGTTGTCGGATAACCAGCCAAAGAGGTAACTACTCAAAACTGAACCGATACTACCAAACGTATTGGCATATGCCAAAGCGAATGCTGGGTTCGGGAATGTTGTTGCTAGCCACTGAATTGAGAACTGTCCGATTCCGTCCGCATTCGCCGTAAGAAGCCGAGATACCCACAAACGCCATACGAGTGGGTAACGGTTGGCGAGCCCCCATACATTCTGCTTGGTCAATTCCCACACACCCTTGGTTGCGATCATCAAGGAAATTCCTTAGATAACCCGTAACTCACGCTAGCGCAAACACTTTGTACTCCAGTAGACCCGCTGCCCCGCATCTCGCGCCTGGTCATTGTGGAGACCCGTGCTCAGCGTCGTGGCATAGCTGCTATCCGTCTGGACGATCACGCGATATTCCATTTTGTCGCTCCACCGGAAGGGCGGGTGATTCGCCCTTTGTGCGTCCTATGCGTCGCTGCGTCGGACAAGCGCCAGCAGGGACGTCATCAATTGCAACCCATCACTGTCAAGGCCATTGCGACGATAGCGCCACGGCACCAGGGGAACAACCGCAAAACACAACGCCCAATAGGCAGCCGCAGGCCCCCATGAATTGATGACCGTAAAGTCACCTCTGAACCACGTCAGAAGATCGGACCACAGTATGGGCAGATATTGGTGAAGCGGTATTAGCCATAGAGCGTTGGCCAACGGGCCGCCAGCATAGAACAGGATATCATTTAACGAACCGCGTCTGCGGCCCCTCACGATGCAATATGGTATGCTGAACCACAACCCTAGGCCAAGGTAGCCAAAGGATACGCGAAGTCTCAGTTTCCCTAACGGCACTGTATATACCTTGCCGCGTTCACCGCCAAAGTGGATCGTACCGTCTGCGCCGCCCCTCGCCATGCCGACGATATAGTGTCCCAATTCGTGAACCAGCGCCATGGCCAAATACATGACGGCAATGTAAACAAAAGCCATGGGTATCCACTGTATTGACATACTTATTCCCCTCGTCGAACAGGATAGAGCTGCGGAGTCGGGTCATACAGCAACTTCTCGCTGCGAAAACCCACTCCTGCGGCCCACACCGCCCCATTTAGCAGCACCAGCAGGAACAGGTAGATATAGACCCCAAAAGGTATAAGCGTAAACACAAAATGAATGGCGGCGAAGACACCAATGAGCAAAAGCAAGAGCAGGCCAACATACTTTTGACTTTGCTCGATCACTTGAAATGGTTCAGAGAACGGCAGACTCTTTCGCGTGAATTGGAAGCAAATGACGGCATACAGCAGCATGCTCAAGCAAGCGACGACTAAATCCGGGATAACGCGGATTCCAAAAGTCGCGACAAAGACAATGCTCTCCACCAAATAAATGGGCAGGAAGAGCCGCGCGAGGAACGCTTTTATGGTTCCTTTAAAGATTGCGGCGATGCTTTGGACGGGCGCCGTCCTGTATACCCAAGCCGCCTTGTACTGCGCGGAATACTTCAGCGTCATGACAACCGAAGGGATCATCAGCGCACTCAAATAGATTGACAGATACCAGCGACTGGACGCCAGGTCCTTGAGTCCGTTGGACCATGCCGAATTGAAGATGAAAATGAACGGGAACACCATGGCAAATCCCAGCGATGGATAGACCCTTAACTTGAACTCCCGTTCCCTCGCCATCATCACGGACGTGAATCCAAAGAACGCCCGCTCCTCGTTGCTCCTACAAATGATGCGGGACACGGCCTGCAACCATGCGCGTTTCCTCATTCCGCCCATGGCCTCGTTTGAAGAGAGCTTTTGCAGTTTCCTTTCAAATGCGGGCATCAACTGGATGTAGGCTGCAAAAGAGATGATGGGGACGATCAAGGCCAACGTGGAGAATAGAATCAACAGCGGACTGGCATGTCCCCGCATGATCCATTCAAACGTGGACCCGAACCAAAACGGCGGCACGACCGCCTGCCACCATGCCGTGTGAAAGACGATATGCAGCCGGATCACGTAAAAGGATCTTCCGATCATTTGGTAACCCACCGTGATCGCTATCGACAGCGCGATCTGGACGTAATTGATGATGTCCTTCAGGCGCTCGCCATCAAAGAAGTTCAATATCAGCAGGTACAACAGCGCCGTCACAACCAGGATGAAGATGTCCATCAGCATGATTTCCAGCAGGAAAGCGAGAAAGAACACGATGCCATGCGCGAACAACGCGGCCAGCAACGGCGCGCCCGCCAGGGAACCGGTCAAGAGGAAGAGATAGATCATGATATGGATAGTGCGGGCAAAACTCATCGTTCTTCTGTTCACCGGCTTGGTTGAAATGATGACCCTGTCGCGCACGTCCAGCAGTACGGACGAAAAATCCGCCACCATCGAGCTCATGATGAGAAACATGAGGATACCGAACGTGACGCTCATTTGCAACATGTAATTCTGGTTCATGAGCACAAATGGCACCGTGAGCAGGCCCATAAACGCATAGAGCAACAGAGAGGGAACGAAACTGTTCTTGTCTTCCGACTCCGGCCGGTTCTTCTTCCTGGCGGTCCCCTGTAAAATGGTCGGAACTCTTCGCCTGTCCATGGTCAGTTTGACCTGCACGATCTGCCGCATGACGCGGTAGTCGCAACCCAATGTCTCAAAAACGCTCCGCAATCGGTCCATGACCTTCAAAGATATGAAGTCTTTCATCGCTTACACCTCGCCTACATCTCGCCTACACCTCTTGAACGATGGACACAAACTTCTCTGCGATGTCCTTGTGTTCATGGAAGCCAGTAATCTGATTGAAAATATCTTCGAGAGACTTTTCATTCAAACGCTCTTGCAGTTCTTCGAAGCTTCCATCAGCCACGATCTGACCCGAGTCGAGCAAAATGATGCGGTTGCTGACTTTCTCTACGACATCCATGATGTGCGAGGAATAGAAAATTGTCTTTCCCTGTGCAGCCAATCGGACCAAAATATCTTTGACAACCATCACGCTGTTGGCGTCCAATCCACTCAGGGGTTCGTCCAGAAACAAAATGTCGGGATTATGCAGCAGACTCGAAATCAGCAGCACCCTCTGTCGCATTCCCTTGGAATACGATGCCAATCGTGCGTCGTACACCGCTTCAAGATCGAAAGTCCGCATCAGGGCCCGCGCTTTTCGATCCGCCTGTACTTCATCCATTCCATACAAACATCCGATGAAAGTTAAGTATTCTCTTGCGGTCAGCGCATCGTAAATCTCCGCCGTTTCCGGTACATACCCGATCCTGCGCTTATACTCGACATTTCCATCGGAAATGTCGCGTCCAAAGATGCGGATTTCTCCCATGTATCCTGACGCGAGTCCCAACATGGCTTTGATGGTAGTGCTTTTCCCGGCGCCGTTCGGTCCGATATAGCCGATGATCTGCCCACGGCGCACATCCAGATTAATTCCCTTCAAAACGAGCTTGTCTCCGTAGAGCATCTTTAGGTTGCGGATTGAAATGACCGCATCGTCAGCAGCGTTCACGGCGTGCCCTCATTTCCTTGGAGTGGGAATGACTGTAACTCTATCAAGTGTAACACTATGTGTTTCCAAAGACCACAAATCATGCCAGGCAGTGAGGAACCTTTTTGACGCCACGCATACACTCGGTACAAACACCCATACGGTAGTTTGTACGCAATCATAGAATACCGCATGTCGTGCTTCAAGGAGGATGCACAGTGGGAGCTTTCGGAGGTTATACGCGTTGGGCGGTTGTATTTTTGATCATCTTTGTTCTGTTTTTCCTCCTGGTGCCAGGATATGGCGGATACGGCGCCGGCGCTGGAGCTGTCGGAGCGTACTGATGAGTCAGACTGTTTGCCGGGTGGGAATTTGGTTCCCACCCCTTTTGCTGTGTAGAAGGTGAATATGGATAGACTTTCATGGCGCTTGCGCGCCACCAACAACCGGGAAGAAAAATACGCCTGCGGCGATTTTTCGGGATAGCATCCGGCTATCGCGCAGGATGAGGAAAAACGCAAATCATGGATCGAAAGACTACACCTCTGAGAAAAGATGCATGGATTCTGATACCACTCCGACAACCACAGCGAATATATTGACACGACGCGCATTGTTTGACATCATATAATAGCATTTGGCGATAGGGGCGACGGGGTGGGTGACGTGGCAACACTGCAGGAGATCGCAGAGTGGTTGCAACTTTGCCGATCTTATCTGGAACAGGGACGGTGGGATTTCGTACCGCGCAAGAAAAACATAGACGCATTGGCTCGACTCGCTTGGAAACCGCACCATGTCAAACAAATTCTTGAGGATCTGTGCGTTACCGATTATGTTCAAGGGCCACTTCTGGATCAAGATGCCAACCAATCGTCAGATTTCTTTGTATTTGGTTGCACCATTGACGGAACGGAGTTTTATATCAAGTGCAAATGCGATGTCTACCGCGGCTGCGTGTGCCTATCGTTCCATCCAGCCGAGAGGCCGCTACACTATCCGAAGAGGTGACATGCGTGGAGAAGATTCGATTTTGCGACGCCTGCGGTCGCGAGCAACTCTGTCGCTCAGAGCTTATCGATGAAACGTATCCCGTGCGTGGAGAAGACGTAACGGTGCAGGCAGAAGTGCTGCAGTGTTCCGTTTGTGGAACGGGCTTGTTTGAGGAAGCACTGGATGAGGCGAACTTGGAACGCGCTTATGCGGTGTACCGACAACGATACCATCTCTTGTCTGGCGCCGACATTCGCGCCATTCGCAAACAGTACGGGCTTTCGCAGCGCGCCATGGCCCGATTGCTCGGCTGGGGTGAAATGACCATGCAACGCTACGAGTCCGGAGCGATTCCAGATCGTGTGCATAGTGATTTGCTCCGATTGTTAGCTCGCCCGTCTGCCATGCGGTGGTATTTAGATGATCGCGGAGAGACGGTGCCCACAACCGAAGCGAATACCATTCGCATCGCATTGGAGCCCACCATTGATGCGCGATGATTCGGTTTCATCTCCATGGCAAAGAAGAATTTGACAAGAAAACACTTAGCGCCCGTTGTACCGGCGCTAAGGCGAAACGCAACAAGAAGTGCACAACTGCGAGCGACACAGGAACGCACATGGCCGAATCCGCTGATCGCTGTACATCCCAGGCCCACTGCCGTAAAATGGGCGTAACAACCATGGACAGGATGACGATAGGTGCGAAGTGTTTTCGACGCGGTTCCGGAAGGCCTGTTTTCGCTCCTCGCGGCCAGGAACAGGCGCGTGTATTTCAAGGCGCTGATGGTATTGCGCGACTGTTATCGATTTGAACTGCGCTTTCGACGGACAGATTTGGCCACGTATATCATGCATGATCTGGAGAATGAACTGCTGACCCTGGAACCCGATGATACGTCAGAAACGGCGGCCACTGCCGATGCGGCGCTCCCTTCAGGCCAATCAGGCAGCGCGGCCGCTGGAGCCGGGTCCGCCGCTTCATACGGATCGCATCAAACAGGCGACGCTGAGCCTGATACGATCAGCGCCCGCGCGTATACGCTGATTCGCCGCCTTGTGGAAACAGGGTGGCTTAGGGCTGTGCCGGATGATCAGTCGCTTGATGAGTTGCTCCTTGTGCCGCCCTATGCCAGCACGCTTCTTGAGACGCTCTGGCAACTTGCCAACCCACAGGAACGACCATACAATTCTTACGTCTATAGCACATATTCCGCGCTGAAAACGGCGAACGAAGAGCGTGGAGAGTATATGTATCCCGCGCTGCAGGCCGCTCACGACAACACGCAGGCGCTTCTGGAGAGCTTGCGTGCGTTGCTCCACGGCATTCATGAGTTTTACGAGCATCTGAGGGAGCGCAGGGACATTCGCGATCTGCTCGCCGAACACTTCGATGAGTACCAGTTGCAAGTGGCGCTCAAAACATACCATCCTTTGAAGACTGTGGACAGCGTGCACCGCTTTCGGCCGCGCATCGTGGCTACACTGCGTCAGTGGCTGCAGGACGGCGCCATACTCGAACAACTGGCTTCGTCGCTCTGCGTCCATAAGACTGGATTCAGTGAATCCGACGCGCGGTATGAGTGCATTCGCATGATGGATCACATTCTTGAGACATTTGGCTCCATGGATGAAGTTTTGGGCGAAATCGATCGGCGCAACTCGAGGTACAGCCGAGCCGCTGTAGACCGGATTCAGTATTTGCTGAACGCTGATCGCGACGTGCGCGGAAAGCTGATCGAGATTCTTAAGGCGGTTCCCTCACTGTCCGGGGAGCGGGGCGCAGCGACTCGCCAGGGCAAGGTTCATGGGGGTTTTCAAACGACGTCGACGCTGCCAGCGGATGATGCGGACCTGCTCGTAAAACGCATGTCGGAGGTGCCGTTCTTTCGGCCGCGTTTTACGGATACTGATTCCTTGTACCGTGAACCCAAGCGTCGTGAACGGAGCGCTCCTCAGCCCCTCAAGGCGGCAGGATCCGTATCCGCAGCGAGGTTTGCGGCTGAGGCGCAGGAACTTATGACGCGCATTCACTCTCTGTTCTCACCGGAAGAACTGACCCGTTTTTTGGTTCGATCCATGACCGTCGACGGGATCGTTCGATCGGAAGATCTGAGGATACATTCGATGGACGATTTCCTGCGCACCATGATAGCGGTTATTCGGGCGGACGAACCAGATTTCCCCTTCCTTCGGGAATGGGCTGAACAACAACGCTCTGTGTCGATCAACGGGTATGGCATCCCCGCGCTTTCCTTCGTGCGAACTGCCAAACAGCAACCCACACAACAAAACTCAGACTTCCATGTCTGAGTTTTGCGAAGAAAAATCTCATCTGAGTTTTGCGAAGAAAAATCCAAAGCGCTGCACAGCACCATCAGCGGAATGAAAAGACGCCTGCAGCATTCTTCAGGGATGAAAATGACTCGCCAAGCCGACTCATGTATTGCACTGCAGCGAGTTTTGCGGCCTTTGGGCCGCACCTGTTTGAGCGGCAGTGCAATACATGAGCCGGCTTGGCCCAGCAGGAACGATCTAATTTCGGAACAGGACAGGAGTGCTGTGGACAGTGAGCTGGCATGATGACTACGAACTGCTCTCGCAACGGGACCGCGATGAATTGGCGCAAGTGTTGAGCATTCTCTTTGAACGGACATTTCTCGTGCGCGATGTGTGGAACTCCAGGGAAGGACGCCTCACCGGCAATCGTCACTATCGGCTCGTGGAACGCCTGCGCCCGCTGATTGAAGAGTATTTGAAGGTGGCTGGCTGGGCGCTGCAGTTTGATGTCCAGCGCGGCGTCATCGCCCTTTACAATCGGTTTGGAAACAACCGCGCCCGACTGGATCGGTTTACCACGTATCTGGTCTATGCGCTGCGACTGCTCTATGAAGAGGAAATGGGCCGCGCGTCGGGCCGCCGTGAGGTGGTGCTCACGCTAAGCGTTGTCCTGGAGAAGCTGCGGACATTTGGCATCGTGGATCGCAAACTCCCTGTCACCCAGTTGACCGCGTCTTTGCAAACGCTGCGGCGGCTGTCTGTCGTCGAACGGGTGGAGGGAGAAGAAGTCGAGCCGGAGAGCCGATGGCTCCTCTATCCGGCGATTCGGCTGCTCGTTCCGGACGAACTGGTTCACGCGGTATTTCAGCAGTTGGAGAATTCGGGCGTGGATGCGGGCGGGGATGAAGGCGAAGAGGCAGGCAAGGGTGCAGACGCTGAGAACAGAACTGGCATGGACTCCTGGTTCGGGGCGTCCGGCGACGGCGCCGGGATTGCTGAGGAAACTGAGAATGCCGAGGATGTCGAGGATTGGGGATTCCCGCGAGAGAACGAGGAGGAGGCGCTTTGAAACTTCTGAAACGGATTCTGCTGATCAACTGGCACTATATTGTGCATCAAACGATCACGATCGAGCCAGTGACGTTTCTCACCGGGAAGAACGCTGCGGGAAAGTCCACCATTGTGGACGCCCTGCAAATGGTGATGTTGGGCGACACGTCCGGCCATTTTTTCAACAAGGCGGCCAACGAAAACTCGCGCCGCACACTCAAGGGGTATCTGTTCGGCGAGATTTCCGAAAGGGAAGAGACGGGGATCGTATATCTGCGGTCTGGCGCGTTTTCCAGTTATGTTGTCGCGGAGTTTGTCGACACCGTTAAGAAACGGTCATTTTGCCTGGGTCTTGCGTTCGACTGTCAGACGGACGGATCGCATGAACGGAGCTTCTTCCTGCTGCGGGATGAGCTGCCGACCTTTCACTTTATTCGAGATGACATGCCGCTCGACCGAACGGCTTTGCGCGTCTGGGGTCATCAGCAAAAGAAGAACGGCTTTGAGATGATTGACACGAACAAACGGTACCAGGCTGTGTTGCGCAGCGAAATGGGCAATCTTGGCGAGAAGTTTTTCACGCTGTTTCGCAAGGCCGTGCCCTTTTCACCGATCATGGATGTCGCTGGATTCATCTCAGAGTTTGTCTGCGACGTCCGTCATGAACTGGACATTGAGAATATGCGCGACAACATCCGGCACTATCGTCGTCTTGAGGAAGAGATGCGGTATACAGAGCGCAAGATCGGCGCTCTGCACTCGATTGTCGATCATGAGGCGGGTTTACGGGCGCAGGAACAACGGGTGCTGTTGTACGATTATCTGCTTGATCGAGCAAGAGGGGCGTCCGCGCAGGAGCGGATCGCCGATGTGCGCCGGCAGATTGGCGAAGCGGCGGAAAAACTCCATGCGACGGAACAGCGCCGAGCGGCGCAGAACGCTGAGTTGGATCGCCTGAGAGCGGAGCGCGACCGTTTGATCGAGATGAGAGCGGCTTCTGATGTACAGCAGACCAAGGAGCGGCTCGATCAGGAGTTGCGTTTGATCGATGCGGAGTATGCGGCGATCCGCAAGGATGGAGAACGGCAAAATCGCATTCTGGCGGAGGGTGTGAGATGGTC
Organism: Bacillota bacterium; assembly: GCA_021805735.1. GTDB lineage: Bacteria > Bacillota > Bacilli > Alicyclobacillales > SLC66 > JAKADD01. The sequence continues at coordinate 10,305 of JAJZEE010000053.1, read as the reverse complement.
CGCGGCCCAGAAGAGCATGGAGGAAGGTTTGCTCTGGTTCGCGCATCGGTCGCAGGGCGGTTCACGCCAGGCGCCGTTTGCCGACACTTTGCAGGCGGGGGAATGGCTCGCGCAGGCGTATGATGCGCTGACTCCGGCGCTTCGCCAGTGGCCCGCTCCTTACGACTGGCGTGGTCGACGGTTGGAACAGGTGGATGCGAAGATCGTCGCGATCGATCCTGACCGTTTTGGGGATGTCAGTGGGCGCCTTGCGGAGGCCGCGGAACATCTGCGCGAGGGCCACAGCCTTTTGCAGCGGTTTCTCGCGACGCTGCGTCAGGAGAAGGAACGCTTGACCGCCATGATTGCGGACCTGGAGCGCGGCGTGAAGCCATACGATGCGCGTGTCTTGCGGCTGCGCGCGCTCATCGCGGATGGCTTGCGCGCAGAGACGGGCCAGGATGTTCCAGTCACCATCTTCGCGGAAGCGATTGAGTTGCCGGACGAGACGTGGCAAAAGGCGATTGAGGGATATCTGCACACGCAGCGGTTTTACCTGCTGGTGCCGCCGGAGCATTTTGCAGAGGCCCTGCGCATCTACGACCGCAACAAAAAGCAGGCGGACCTCTATGACGTGGGTCTGGTCGACATCGGACGCATATTGGAACAAAACCCGAAGCGCATGGCGGGGTCGCTCGCGCAAGAGATTGAAACGCGGGATCCCTACGCGCGCGCATACGCCGATTATCTCTTGGGCCGCATTGTAAAATGCGATTCCGTGGATGAACTACGCCGCCATGGCAGTGCAATCACTGTGGACGGCATGCTGTACCAGAATTTCGTGGCGCGACAGTTGAATCCGAAACGCTGGGAGACGCTTTACATCGGAAGGCGGGCCCTGGAACAGCAGTTGGCGCAGGCGCGTGAGAAACTGCTGGAGACTGAAGAAGCGACTGTGACCTGGGCGCCGCGCGCGCAGATGTGGTCACATTGGGTCAGACTTGAGACCGTCTCAGCGTCTGTTGTGGAAGAGATGCGCGTGATACAGAGCGAACTGGTCAAGCTGCCCGCCTTGCAGGAACGGTTTTTGCAGACTTTGAACGAGTTGCAGAACCTGGATCTGACAGCCCTCATGGTGATCGAAGAGCAGTTGGGTCGCGTGGAGGCCGAGATCACAGCTGGCGACGGAAAGAAGGAAGACATCAGTCGGCAGATGGGCGCGCTGGCCACGGAAAAAAAACGTCTGGAGAGCAGCGATCTGCCCGCGGCGCTGGGTGAAGCCCGCGAAGCGGAAGAAGTTGTCGCGAACAGGTACGACAAGGAATTTGTTGAAACGATCGCAGAGCCGCGTTTTGTTCAGGAGATGAACCGCCTCGGCCATAGCGAGGCGCTGCGCGTCAATTTCGGACGGCAGCGGCAGACAGACTCGAACCGCCGTGATCAGGTCAGGGATGAGCTGGTTCGCATGCGGTCGGAATACAATAAAAACTTCCAGGCGGGATTCGATATTCAAAAGTTCGACAGTGTCGCCTATGAAGAGGAATTGCGGCGGCTCACAGACACGCAGCTCGCCGACTACGGCGAAAAAATCCGTCAGGCCAAGGAAAGAGCGCAAATTCAGTTTCAGGAGGACTTCGTTTCGAAACTACGCAGCAACATCGAAACAGTGGAGCGGCAAATCGCGGATCTGAACCTTGCGCTGCGCGGCGTGCGTTTCGGACACGACCAGTATTCTTTTCGCGTGTCGCCGGATCGGCAGTATGAACGGTTTTACAAAATGATTACGGATGACATGCTGCTCGAAGGGCACAGTCTGTTCTCACAGTCATTTCAGGATCAGTACGGGGATGTGGTGAGTGAACTGTTTCGGGAGATTATTGATGTGGGCGATGTGGATGCGAGCGGCGAATTGGAACGCAATCTGCACAAGTTCACAGACTACCGCACATACCTGAGTTTTGACTTTATCGTAACCGACGAGGAAGGACGGGAATCACGCCTGTCGCGCGTCCTCAACAAGAAGTCCGGCGGCGAAACGCAGACGCCGTTTTATATATCGGTGCTGGCGTCGTTCGCGCAACTCTATCGAGTGCGGCAAAGCGGTGCGGACAACACGCTGCGGCTGATCGTGTTTGACGAAGCGTACAACAAGATGGACCATCAGCGGATTCGCGAGAGCATCCGCCTTGTGCGCCAACTCGGATTGCAGGTGATCTTGTCCGCGCCGACGGAGAAACTGGCGGACATCGCTCCGCTGGTCGATCGTACGCTCATCGTGACGCGCATCGGCAGCGAAACGCGCGTCGACGCATTTGATACAAATAAAGAGGAAGTGTTGGCGTAGATGCAGGGCGGTCAGGAGATCGCGCGGGATCTGCTCGGACGGCTGCTGGACAAGGCGGAGGCGCAACAGTCGCCTGTCGCCGCCCGACGTCCGCAGATTCGCGTGACGGATCAGGTGGTGCGCGGTTACGTGAGCGGAGGCATGGATCCGGACGTTCGAGTGGAGTTGCATGCCACTCTTGAACATTGGCAAAGTGGAGGACTCCTTGATTTGAAGTGGGTGCGTTTCGAGGCGGGCAATCTCCTGGAACGCATCTATCTTACGGAGCGTGGGGCCGCAGAGGGGTTTCAATTGCTCGGGCGACTGTCCAAGGCGGACGTCGTGCAGACGGCGCGCCGAAACTTGACGGAGGTCTTCGATGCGCTGAGCGTCGACTGGATGAGACTCTGGTTGACGGATGCGCTGGCGGCTCTTGATGAACGGGCGACGGTTCCTGGCCATCTGCTCCCGGCGGACCCGGAGAAACTGGGGTGGCTGCTGCAGTCGCTCACGGGAATCGTGGACAAGGGCGATGAGGAACTCGCCATGAGGGTGTTCTCAAAGAGGTATCTGCTCGACAGCAAACTGTTCGAACGCCATGTGAAGTCGTGGGTCGCCAAGCTGTACCGCAAATATGGAGCGCAAGGCGTGGAAGCATGGACGGCGTCTGAATTTGCAAGTCTTGGGCCTGTGGCGTCTCCGTTCACTCGGTTGCGCGCGGCGGACACGGCGGACTCGGCGGACACGGCGGACATGACGAACCCTGACCATCCGCGGCTCGATTCGATCTATGGGGAACTGCTGTCTGATGATGACGCGCTGGCGGAAATCGGCATTGTGATCAGTGGCGAGGATATCTCTTTTTGCGGGCCGCTCACGCTCATGGTTGCCGGCCACATGGTGGATTGCTCGGTGTTTCCAAGAGGATTGTCGCTTGATTCCGCTACACTGCTTGACGCGCTCATCGTGAATCTGCCTGTGCAGCGCATCCTGTCGATCGAGAATAAAGCGAATTACCGTCACTATATCGCACAGGAGCGTCAGGACGATGAACTTGTCGTCTATGCGGGAGGATTCCACAGTCCCCACAAGCGAAAATTTCTGGCCAAGCTGCGCGAGTCCTTGTTTTCCGCGCCGCGCCAGAGCGAGCCGTCTCTTTGGCACTGGGGGGACTTGGACTACGGCGGCATCCTGATCCTCCACAGTCTGCGCGCCTCCGTGTGGCCTGAGGTTCACGCCTGGCGGATGGAGCCTGAGTGGGTGGATGAGTTTCGCCAGTATGTCCTGCCCATGCGCCCCGATTACAGAGCGAAACTGCAGCGGTTGCTCGCGTCTGGACAGTATCGCGATCAACATCCGCTGGTGCAGAAACTGCTTGAAGTGGATGGAATTCTTGAACAGGAGGCGTTTATCACATGAGGTGATGTTGCAAGACATATCTGCAACTGTATACAACAGCCGCCGGGCGTCGCAGACACGGTGGACCGAGCAGTGGGCCGTCGACGCAGGATAAGAGTCCTGTGTGTGATTGCTGGCAACGTCCGTCTAAAGACGGATGCGCACAAATCCTTCCATCGCTAAAATTGGCAATATGGCAAATGGTTGGCGTTTGTACGCCGATGGGGGTGTGTTGAATGTTGTTGGAAGTGGGCGGATTGGTCAAACGTTACAAAACCAAGGATCGACAGATCGTTGAGGCGGTCAGGGGCATTCGGTTTACGCTTTCGGCGGGTGCGATTCTGGCGTTTCTTGGCCCAAACGGCGCGGGAAAGACGACCACGATCAAGATGATCGCGGGATTGGTCAGACCGGATGACGGAGATGTAACCGTCGAAGGACACAGTCTGTCTGGCAGATCGGGTCAGGCGTTGCGTCATCTCGGCGCCGTGCTCGAAGGAAGCCGCAATCTCTACTGGCGTTTGACGCCGCTTGAGAATTTTGAGTATTGGGGCGGGATCCGGGGTCTATCACGCAAGACGGCCCGGGACCGCGGCAGGGAATTAATGCGCGAGTTCGGGCTCGAGGATAAAATCGGCAGCACCGTTCAGCAACTCAGTCGCGGCATGCAGCAGCAGGTGGCCATATGCGCAGCGCTCATCCATTCACCGTCACTCCTGTTGTTGGACGAACCGACCCTGGGCCTTGATCTCGACGCTTCCGACCGCATTCAGGATTATGTGCTCAGACTCGCTCACGAACGCGGGGTGGGCATTCTTCTCACCACCCATCAGATGGAAGTGGCGCAAACGCTGGCCGATCGCATCTCAATCATTCAAAACGGCGTTTTGACGCTGGAAGGACTTAAGGAGGATGTGCTGGCCCGTTTCACGGGCAGCAGTTATGTGTTTGAGCTGGCTGAAGCCCCGTCCGCTGAGGCGCGCCTACTGGCGGACGATCTGGGCGCCGCGTGGACGGGCGAGTGTGAGTTTCGCGCGGTGCTGGACCGACCGACCGATGTATACGAAATCATGCGCGCTCTGGAACCGTGCGCCGTTGTCCGGGTCATGAGAGAAACGGCGGATCTCGCCACGGTTTTTCGCGAGCATACGAGAAAGCCAGTTCCTGTGGAGAACATCCGGGAGGTGACGGCCTGATGTTGCACGCGCTGAGTGCGGAATGGCGGCGGGAGTGGGTGCAACTGCGTCGGTATCCCACCGAACTATTGAGTGAACTCGCCGTGATTGTGCTCGTATTTTACGGGTTGTTTCTGGGCGGCTCCTATATGGCGGGCGGGGCCATACTTGGCGGTCGCCTCAGCGACATCATCGTCGGCTATGCGTTATGGACGCTGTCGATGATGTCGGTCGGCACGATGGGCTGGACGATTTCCAATGAGGCGCAAAACGGAACGCTGGAACAGGTGTTTCTGAGTCCGTATGGGGCGGCGCTTATCTTGCTGCTGCGCAATATGGCCAATGTCGTCATCGGTCTGCTGTTCACGATCCTGACGCTGTTTTCAGTCATGGCGATTACAGGCCATTATCTTTTCATCTCACCGTGGGACATCGTTCCCGGACTCTTGATGATTGCCAGCGCCACAGGGCTTGGGTATCTGGTGGCCAGTGTGACCATCCTGATGAAGCGTTCGCAACAACTCCTGAACCTGCTGCAATTCATCCTGCTGTTTCTCATCATGGCGCCGACGGCCTCCCTCGGCGGTCCGTGGCGATGGCTGGCGATCATGGCGCCATTTTCACCCGTCGTAGCGCTCCTGCGCTCCATGATGACGCAAGGCGCCGCCCTTCTCGGAACAGGAAACTGGCTGCTCTGGAGCGTCGTGAACGCGGTCTTGTGGCTGTTGATCGGTCTGCTCGTGTTTGCCTGGGCGCAAAAGAAGGCGCGCCGTCGCGGCAATTTGAGTCACTATTAAGCTCGCGCGAAACTGTATGACCGATCCCGGTTGGCGTTGGCAGCTTGGTCCGGTACAATTGTTTAAGGAGGTGACGCTGATGTTTGAAGCGCACAACAGACTGGTCATTGAGAGTGCAGAACAGGCCAGGTTACTGGAAGAACGATTCGCGCAGGCTTCTGATCACATGTCGCGTGTGCCTGGGTTCGTCAAATTTGGCATGCTGCGCTCGCAAGATGGTTCGCACTTCATTGTAGTCACGCGATGGGAGACGGAACAGTACTTTCGCGACTGGGTGGCGAGTCCGCACTTTCAGGCCGCTCATGGTCGCAGGTCGCCGGAGGGTCAGGCGCAGGTTGGCGCCTATGAAGTGGTCTACGACTAAACGCTGCGGCGATTTCATCCGGTCAACGTAAGGGGGTCGTCTGAATGGCCGGGAAGTATATCATGGCAATCGATCAGGGTACGACCAGTTCCAGGGCCGTACTCTTTGACCAAATGGGCCACGCGTTAGGCATGGCGCAACGGGAGATTACGCAATTTTACCCGCAGACAGGCTGGGTGGAGCAGGATGCGGTCGAGATCTGGCGATCTGTGCAGAGCGTCATGTCTGAGGTTCTGCACAAACACAGCATAGCTGTCGAGGAGATTGCCGCCATCGGTGTCACAAACCAGAGGGAGACTGCGGTCGTTTGGGATAGACGCACCGGTTTGCCAGTCTATCATGCGATCGTATGGCAGTCCCGGCAAACGGCGGGAATCTGCGAAGAGTTGAAAGCAGCGGGATATGACAAGCCAGTTCGCGACAAAACAGGGTTGTTGCTCGACGCCTACTTTTCAGGCACTAAAGTAAAGTGGATTCTGGACAACGTCGAGGGGGCGCGGCAACTGGCGGCCCAGGGAGATCTGCTGTTTGGCACGATAGACACCTGGCTCGTGTGGAATCTGTCGGGGCGAAGAGCCCACATCACCGATTACACGAACGCTTCGCGAACCCTGATGTACAATATTCACGATCTCAAATGGGACGATGAACTCCTCGGTATGCTGACAGTGCCGCGCGCCATGTTGCCGGAAGTCAGATCTTCTTCGGAGGTGTATGCGCAGACCGATCCCTCGGTGTTTTATGGCGCAGCGACACCGATTGCGGGCATCGCCGGCGATCAGCACGCGGCGTTGTTTGGGCAAGCGTGTTTTGAGCCGGGCCAGGCCAAGAATACATACGGCACAGGTTGTTTCATGTTGATGAACACGGGAGCAAAGGCCGTCCGTTCGCAGCATGGACTGCTTACCACAATCGCGTGGGAACTCTCTGGAAAAGTAGAGTACGCACTGGAGGGAAGTATCTTTGTAGCCGGATCGGCGGTTCAGTGGTTGCGTGACGGACTACGTCTTCTGGAAACTGCGGCCGAGAGCGAAGCGCTGGCGATGTCCGTCGACTCGACAGAGGGCGTGTACGTTGTGCCGGCGTTTGTTGGGCTCGGCACGCCCTATTGGGACAGTGACGCTCGGGGCGCAGTATTTGGACTGACGAGGGGAACGCAGAAACAGCATTTTGTCAGGGCCACCCTGGAGTCCCTGGCGTATCAGACACGGGATGTGCTCACGGCGATGGAAGTGGATTCGGGGATACAACTGAAGAGCTTGAGGGTTGATGGGGGCGCGGCCTCCAACGATTTTCTCATGCAGTTTCAGAGCGACATCCTCGGGGTGCCGGTGGAGCGCCCCGCAGTCCTGGAGACCACGGCGCTGGGGGCGGCCTATTTGGCTGGACTGGCGGTCGGGTTCTGGAAAGACAACGGTGACGTGTCAAGGCATCGGCGTGTCGACCGCCGTTTTTTGTCGCAGATGACTGAGGAGCGACGTACAGAGCTGTATGCCGGATGGAGAAAAGCTGTCAGGGCCACCCGCGCTTTTGCGTGAGGCTGTCGCCCTGACAGCAGCTTGATTCGCCAGCGACTTTCAGGTTTTACTGCAATTATCAGGCGACGGCCAGAGGAAACAGGGCGCTGACTACATATTGGCCCGCGTCAACAATTTCTGAAATTTCTAAATCTACTGTCAAACTCGACAGTAGATAGGCGTCCTCCGGTGTCAACTCGTAGGTTCGCGACAGGTGGTCCACCATGGACCGCACGGCGTACTGGGATGCCTCAAACAAGTCTCCGGAGACGCCCGTTGTGCCATAGGTCTTCTAACGCACATTACAGGCAATTTACAGATTCGCAACCAATTCCACAAAGTATGATGATATAATCGTCACATAGGACAAGAAATCCACTTTATTGCATTGAATTCAACAAACCGCGCCCGAACAGCGACGCGGTTGGGCGATGTGTTCCTGCTTCTATGGGAACTTCAGGTGGAGAGGAGGGGATTTCGTTGAGTGAAGGCGGGCGAAAGTTGATCGTAGTGCTTGTGGACGGCATGCGCGACGATACAGCCAGAGAGAGGCTTGGTTTCGTTGAAGGTTTGGTGAACCAGGGGCGTGGACTGCGAGCCCGCGCGCAGAGCATACTGCCCAGCCTGTCTCGACCGTGCTACGAAGCGATTTGTACGGGAACCCAGCCCGTAGCAAACGGTGTGGTGAGCAACGACACAGTGCGTCTGTCGACACAGACAAGCATCTTCGACGTGCTTCAAAACCACGGTCTCGTATCGGCGGTGGCAGGCTATCACTGGTTGAGTGAACTCTATTGTCGCGCCCCGTTTGACTATGTGTTGGATCGTGAGCGCAACGATCCCGATGGTCGCATCCCCTTCGGTCGTTTTTACTTCGAAGACAGCTATCCCGACTCGCACGTGTTTGCGGACGCTGAGGCGCTGCGCGTACGTAATCGACCGGACCTTCTGCTGATTCATCCAATGGGAGTCGATGACGCAGGACATCACTTCGGCGCAGCATCCAAACAATACGCAAGTCAAGTGTTGCGAATTGACATGATATTGGCGCGGTTGCTTCCAGGGTGGTTGAACGAAGGATGCGACGTGATCGTGACCGCTGATCATGGAATGGATGAATTTGGTCTTCATGGTGGGCCGGATGATGGCGTGCGTACGGTGCCTTTGTATTTCTTTAGCACCCTGCTTGCAAAGGTTGGAATTTACACAGAGCATACTCTCGCACAAACGGCGATGGCCGCCCTGTTCTGCCGTATATTGGGACTTCCTCCGGCAGAAACTATGGAGCCTCTCCCTGCAGACGTTGAACACGACTGGTTTTCCAAATAAAAATCAAACGGTGAGAAAGAGGGATGTATACTAATGAAACACAAGAAACGGTCGGCACTGTTTGTAGCGCTCAGCCTGTGCAGCGTCAGTGTCATCGCTGGCTGTGGAACCAACGCGGCCGCGTCAAATCCTGCGCCCGCGAACACGCCGAGTCCATCCAGCACTCCTTCCACTTCAGCTATTCCGGTTACCGTTTCGTTGTCCACTCTTATTGCGAAAGCCAAAGCGGAGGGAACTGTGCACGGCTTTGGCATGCCGGCCAACTGGGCCAACCTCGGCAACATGTGGGCGAGTTTTCAAAAGAAGTACGGCGTCAAGACCGTGTATCAGGCGGAAGGAAACATGTCGTCAGGGCAGGAACTGCAGGCATTTCAGACGGAGAAGAACCACCCCATCGGCGATGTCGGCGACATAGGCATTTCGTTTGGCCCTACGGCGGTGCAGATGGGCGTTGCCGCGCCTTTTAAAAACAAGTACTGGAGTCAGATTCCCAACAATCTGAAGGATCCTGGCGGTCACTGGGCGGCAGCCTATTACGGCGTGACAGCTTTCGAGGTGAACACGAACAAGGTTAAGGATGTTCCCACCACTTGGGCCGACCTGCTGAAACCAGAGTACAAAGGCATGATCGGTTTCGCGGACCCCAGACAGGCGGCTGTCAGCCTTGACGCCGTGATCGCGGCGGCGTACGCGAATGGCGGAAGCATTAACAACATCGAGCCTGGGCTCAAATTCTTCGCCAAACTCAAGAAGATCGGCAACTGGACCGGCGCGAATTATAGCACAGCCGCGATGCAGACCGGTCAGATTGCAATTGGCATTACCTGGAACTATCTCGCTGAGGCCGACCAGCAACAATTCGCCGGCAAGCCGCCCATCAATGTGGTGGTGCCGTCGGACGGCGCCGTTGCCGGGCCTTATGTGGAGGTGGTAAACAAATACGCTCCTCATCCGTATGCGGCGCGTTTGCTGAATACCTACCTATTCTCAGACGCGGGGCAGATCTCATACGCGGAAGGCGGGGCGTATCCGGTTCGTCTCCCGTTCCTGAAGTTGCCGGCAAGCGTGAAGTTACCGCCTCTGAATCCGAAGAGCGTGCACTTTTTGTCAGGCAATCTCAGTAAGGCGCAGAGCGCGATAGTGACCGGTTGGGGTCCGCAAGTGCTGGGCCAATAGCGCGGGAAAGGAATTGTCACAACGTGCGTAAAACGAGTCTGATCTTTGTTTACGGACCGCTGTTGGTGTTTCTTGTACTTTTCGCGCTGGTTCCGGTCATAGGTGTCATCTCGTCGAGCGTCTGGGTGCGCGGAATCACGAGCGAATTTTATGCGCAGAGTCTATCCGGTCAGTATTTGAACGCCTTTGTGACGACAATAAAAATTGCATTCTGGAGCGGCCTTGTGGGGTTGATCGGCGGCGGCCT
>JAJZEE010000052.1 GCA_021805735.1 Bacillota bacterium | reverse complement strand
TACACTGTAACACTCGAACAAAGTGCATCTGCATAACCCATAAAATGTAAGGCCATCGTTCCAAGAGTGGATAGGTACTTTTTTGCGCCTTCAGAGCAAAAAACAAGAACCATTTTCGTATAAAAAGGGATCAGAACTCCCCGGCGCATTGCGGCGTCAGCGCCAAAAATGCTCCCTCACGTACCAAGAACGTACGCTCGGTCCGCATTCTTGGCTCGCTTTCTTGAACTGCGCGGATCTTACCTGACCCATTTTTGAACAGGCTCTTTTAGATTGTGGCGCGTTGCTGTCGGCGCGCCCATTTTGCTGTTCATTCGTGATGGCATGCCATTAAACTTACAAAAACCAAGCTATTCATGGTTGACATGCCAACTTTCCCCTGGTAGATTCATAGAAGGGTATTATTTCTTTAACAGGATTTGATGCCAATCCCAACTGTTTAACGCGTACAGAAGAGGGCTTCATCAGGTTGATGAGTCCGTGGCGTTTGCCCTGGATTGCCTTGGGCGAGGGGGAACAGAACTGGGTTGCAGGCCTGGCGGAGGAATTCCGCCGCACATTGATAGAAAGCGGCCACGTTGTTGCCGACGAATTCGATGAACACCAGGTCCTTCTCAATGAACGCGAGTCGATGCGATTGAGTGAAGTCACAGTAGCCCTCACCAACGCGCCGACGATCGATTGCAACTTTGTGTGCCCCCACTGCTTTGAAGGCTGTGACAAGCCGCAACTTCGTATGAGCTCTGCCACCATGGACGCCGTAGTTCACTTCGCGCACTATCAGATTACTGAGACAACCCAGGGGCTGTCGGTCACCTGGTTCGGAGGCGAGCCGTTGCTGGGGTTAAAACAGATCGAGGAAATGACGGCCAAGTTGAAGGACCAGATCGTAGACCAACGCCATCTCCAGTACGACCTTCATGTAATGTCTCCGCGGGCGACGGTTCTCCAACCGTCGTCGTCCGCATAGGGGGTTCTTGGTCTCCAGGAACGAAGGGCAGTTCCTTCCATGGTCAGGCGTGCAGAAATCACTGTAACATAACCTGCATGCCTGGCTCGTTCTTGCGCAACCCTCATCTATCTTCTGATCGCACGGCCAGAGGGTTTGCGTCCACCATTGTTCGATCCCTCGGCAGGCCGATGGAGTCCGGGAGTCTGCACTGCGACGCTGGGCGGGGTCCTTGATCGCAGTTTCAATGGTAAAGATCTACCGACATCTGCCGGACTTTCGCGGTGGCACGCTAAACTCGCGACGCGGTGTCTGTGCCCTATGTCGGGTGCGCAGACAACTCAGGAGAGGAGAGTCACGTTGAGACCGACAGTTGTGACGCGCTGGATTATGTTCATCCTAATTAGCCAAGTGATTACCATCGGCGTATTTTTTGTCCTGCCTTATTTCCCGTTAGTTCCGGGCGCCCCCGTTGTGGATACGAGAATCGGGTTGTTGGGGAACAGCATAATTACGGACCTGGCAGACGTGATGACGGCGCTGAGCCTGTACTGGTTGATCGCGAGACCACTGGGCGTCCGTGTGCCGATCATTGGTCGACGCGACGATCGGACATGGAGTGTCATGCTTGGTTTGTCTGCGCTGCTGGCCGCAGTCATAGTTACTTGGGAACGCAATCCAGGGTTGACACTGGATTCCGGTTTACCTTTGCATTGGGACTTTATGGTGACGGGCCCCATGATGCTGGTAGTGGCGTTCTGCGAAGAATACGTGTTTCGGGGTGTCATGCTCACGCTGAGCGTTCGCCGTTGGGGCGCAGTACGTGGCGTTCTGTTGACCAGTCTGGTGTTTGCGGCTTTTCACTGGGGACTCCTCATCTCGCCATATCGCGACCTGTTACCGCATCTTTCCCTCATTTTGATTCAGATGATGCTGCTCTTTATCACGGGGCTGTTTCTCTCCTACATATACCTGCGTACTGGGGCGCTCATCTGGTCCTTTGCGGCCCACTGGATGTTGGATTATTCTCCGTGGAACCCGAAGACGAATACAGGGCATTTGGTATCGGCAGGTCTCATCCTTGCATCCGGAATTCTGGCGACGGAACTCCTTCATTTCCATCGTACGGGCCGCTTGTTTGGGCTGCGGTTGCGGGCAGCGCGAGACTCTCAGCATCTCACGAGCGGCGCTACTGCCCATGGTGCAGGGGGTGCGGAAGATGCATGAAGATCACTTCACGTCAGGTGTGACGCCAGAAAGGATCGACTGCCTGCGGATGAACTCGCATAATGACATGAGAATCTCGCAACGCGGTCTCTGTGGCCTATGTCGGGTACGCAGACAACTCAGGAGAGGAGAGTCACGTTGAGACCGACAGTTGCGGCGCGCTGGGTTGTGTTTGTGCTAGTTAGCCAAGTCATCACCATCGGAGTGTTTTTTGGAACTCCTCATCTCCCATTTGCCTCGAGTTGGCTCCTTGCAAATACGAGACTCGGGTTGTTGGGTAGCAGCCTGGTTACGGATCTGGCAGAAGCAGCGACGGCGTTGAGCCTCTATGTGCTGATTGCGCGTCCACTGCGTGTCCATGTGCCGATCATTGGCCGACGCGACGATCGGACATGGAGCGTCATGCTGGGATTGTCTGTGTTGCTGGCCGTGGTCATCGTTGTCTGGGTGCGCAATCCCGGTCTGACACTGAATTCCGGGTGGCCTTTGCATTGGGACTTTGTTGTGACTGGACCCAAGATGCTGGTGGTGGCACTCTGCGAAGAATACGTGTTTCGGGGCGTCATGCTCACCCTGAGCGTTCGCCGCTGGGGTGCAGTAAGTGGCGTCCTGCTTACCAGCCTGCTATTTGCCGCCTTTCATTGGGAATTCCTCATCTCGCCATATCGCTACCTGTTACCACATCTGTCCTTCCTTTTAATTCAGATGACGCTGCTCTTTATCACGGGACTGCTTCTCTCCTACATTAACCTACGCTCTGGGGCGCTCGTCTGGCCTATTGCGGTCCATTGGATGTGGGACTACTCGCCGTGGAACCCAGCGACGAATATAGGGGATTTGGTATCTACAGGTATCGTCTTTGCGTCAGGGATTCTGGCGGCGGAGATCCTTCATCTCCATCGTACGGGCCGCCTGTTTGGGCTGCGGTTGCGGGCAGCGCGAGACTCTCAGCATCCCGCGAACAGCGATACTGCCCATGGTGCAGGGGATGCGGAAGATGCATGAAGATCACTTCACGTCAGGTGTGACTCCAGAAAGGATCGACTGTCTGCGGATGAACTCGCATGATGGCATGAGAATCTCGCAACGCGGCGTCTGTGCCCTATGCAGGGTGCGCAGACAACTCAGGAGAGGAGAGTCACGTTGAGACCGACAATTGTAACGCGTTGGATCTTGTTCATCGTCATCTGCCAGGTGATGGTCATCGGAGTGTTTCTTGGCCTGCCTCATTCGCCGTTGGCTCCGTTGCTTCTTGCGAAAACGAAATCCAGTTTGTTGGGAGGCGCCCTGATTACGGATCTAGGGGATACGACGGTGGCCTTGAGTCTCTATGCACTGATCGCTCGACCGCTGGGCGTCCATGTGCCAATCATTGGACGCCGCGACGACCGGATGTGGAGCGTCATTCTGGGGTTGTCTGCGCTGCTGGCCGTGGTCATCGTCACTTGGGTGCGCAATCCGGGCCTGACGCTGGAGTCCGGGTTTCCACTGCATTGGAGCTTCGTGGTAAGTGGACCCGAAATGCTGGTGGTGGCAATCTGTGAAGAATACGTGTTTAGAGCCGTCATTCTTACGCTGACCGTGCGCCGCTGGGGCGCGATTCGTGGGATCCTGCTGTCCAGCCTGGTGTTTGCGGCTTTTCACTGGGGACGCCTCATCTTTTTTTTGGCCTCGCCGCATCGCGACCTGTTGCCGCATCTCTACCTCTTTTTCACCCAATTTTTTATTCAGATGCTGATCCTCTTTATCACTGGACTGGCTCTCTCCTACATATATCTGCGTTCCAGGGCGCTCATCTGGCCCATTGCGACCCACTGGGTGACGGACTACGCTACGTGGCACCCGACGACAACTGCAGGGTATTTGGTCTCGCAGGGTCTCATTCTTGCATCCGGGATTCTGGCGGCGGAGATCCTTCATTTCCATCGTACGGGCCGCGTGTTTGGGCTGCAGTTGCGGGCAGCGCGAGGCTCCCAACTGACCGCGAACGGCCATACTGACAATCATACGGAGGCTGCGGAAGATGCATGAGGATCACGTCATGGGAAGACGATCACAGGTGTGGCGATGGACTTGGGGTGGTGTACCGCTCAAGACGAGGGGTCATCTCCATGTCATGGATACTACTGCTGAGCTTGCTCGGCACGGTTCTCTCTCTGATGAACCTCCCGCCACTAAACGCTTCGCGTTGTAGTGGTGGTTTCCAGCATCGCTGCTGAAAGTTCCTGGCTCATCGACCTGTGCGCAATTCGGGTATTGCCCTCATTGCGTCTTATTTCGGTCTCCCCAGGCGTTAGTTCGGACCGTTCCGGCCCTACTGCACGAAAGATGCCCGTCTTTTTCTTTGCCTCCGTAAGCGGTTCTCCCGACAGGACTTTTTTGACTCCACGGCGAGCGATGACGGCGGCTGCATTGTGATCCGCGTTGTCTGTATGTCCACAGCGGCGGCAGACAAATTCGGCCTGTGTCGGCCGATTGTCCTTGTGAGTGTAGCCGCAAGTGGTGATCCAGGGTTTGTTTGGGATGTTCACGAAAGCGATCTACCCACGGTATCCGCGCAAGTTGTGATCCATTACAAAAATACCACATTCCCCATACGAAAATATGATGAAATGTCCCTATACTGAGCTTCAAGGAGACGGATAAAACATGTCCATCGCGCCATCTACTGAGTATCTGCCGCACCTGTTGCTGACAGGATTTCGCACGTATGTCGACAGTGCCTCACATATGAAAATAAACGATATCACAGTCCTGTACATAGACATTATCGGCTTCAGTCGATTTGAACAAAATCACGGATCCGCAGCGTGTACGTCCGTTCTCTCTGCATTTGAACGTGTTTTGCTTGGTTCTATGTCCAGCGATTCATTCCCTTGGCCAGAGATCCATGCGTTCCATATCATGGACGATGGATTCGCCGTCATTTTGCCTGCGGTTGCAAAGGGTGAGGAGCATTCTTCCTTTGTTCATCGGTTTGTCACCACTGTAGAGAACCGTCTGAACCGGGAAATCGGCGACACCGGGTATCCCTCTTTACGTTTGCGGTACGGTCTCTCATCGTCGGCCTCAGGAGCTGACTACAGTGATCCGGTCGAACATCTGTATCACCTTATCATTGAAGCGGGAAGAATAGCCCGCAGGCATCCCTCGCCGCCCCCGCTGCATCTCATCAAAGAGATGCAGCACATCATCAGAACGCAAGGGATCCGGATGCACTATCAACCGATCAGACAACTGCAGACAGGGTGGACCATAGGATGGGAATGCCTTGCTCGGGGACCGGCCGGATCTGAGTTGGAGAGTCCGCCCGCTCTGTTTGACTGTGCGTCCCGTGTAGGACGCCTGTTCGAGGTAGAACAGATTTGCCGAACTCAGGCTATTCGCAACGCAAAAATTGATCTGGATGCGAAGTTGTTTATCAACATCTCTCCAAACATCTTTTCCGACCCCTCCTTCCGCGAAGGGGAAACGCGAATGATTTTGGAGCAATGTGGATGGAACCCGCGACAAATTGTTTTTGAAATCACCGAACATCATGCGATCAAAGAGTATTCTTCTTTCCTGCAAATCATCGATCACTACAGACGGCAGGGATATCAGATTGCCATTGACGATGTGGGCGCCGGGCACTCGGGATTGGTCACACTTATGCAAGTAAAGCCCGATTTCGTAAAGATAGACATGGAACTGATACGAGGGATTGAGAGGGATCGCACCCGACAGGACATCGTGCAGGCCATCTGTCAGATTAGCAGAGGGTTTGGGGCGACAACCATCGCAGAAGGCATTGAAACGCCCGCCGAACTGCAATGCATGCAAAGATGCGGCGTTGATTATGGACAAGGCTACTTGTTCGGACGTCCAGAACCGTCGCCCGAACACTGACCCTATTCACACCGGTCTAGCTCCCTACAATGAACTGTTTGTCCCCCGTTTGACGGTGTCGCAGCCGACCAATGGCAGCGGCGTCGCATCCCATGTCGGCGAGCGTTTGCATCAGTCGGGATTTCTTGTCCTCCGAAACGCTCAAGAGAAGACCACCTGAAGTCTGTGCATCATAGAGCACCCACCGATCAGACTCGCTGATCCGTTCGTTCCAGTCCACCTTGTCGTGCAACAGCAACATATTGTTTCTTGTGCCGGTGGACAACGTCTCCTCGCAAATCAAGTGTCGCGCTCCCGCAATCACAGGTATGGCAGAATAATCGAGTTCAACAGATAGATTGCGATCCTTTACCATCTCGTACAGGTGGCCCAATAACCCGAACCCCGACACATCTGTGCAGGCATGAACGCCCACGGATACCATTGCCTGAGCTGCCCTGTCGTTGAGTGTGGTCATCACTTCAATCACTCTGCGCTCGAGTTCCGCAGACGCCAATCCCCTGTCGATGGCCGTGGTAATCACACCGATGCCAAGTGGCTTGGTCAAGATCAGCACATCGTCTGCTTCACCGGTGCGCGTGGCCACAAAGCGATCGGGATGGACAGATCCAGTGACCGTCAACCCGTACTTGGGCGCATGATCTTCATACGTATGCCCGCCCACAATCGGCACGCCGGCAGTTTTCATCATGTCTGCTCCACCGCGAAGAATCTCAACCAGATACCCAATGGGCAAAGTGTTGACCGGGAAACCGACGAGGTTTTGCGCGAACGACGGCGTGGCTCCCATGGCGTAAATATCGCTCAGCGCATTGGCTGCCGCAACGCGGCCAAACTCGTAGGGATCGTTGACGACAGGACTGATGTAATCAATCGTCTGAACGATGGCATAGTCGTCCGTGACCCGAACGACGCTCGCGTCATCGCCGCAACCGAGAAGCACATCTTCAGACACCGAAAAAGGCAGCGAGCGCAACACGTGCGCCAGGTCGCTGGGACCGACTTTGCAAGCTCAGCCGGCCCCTGGAGAATATGATGTCAAATGAATGGGAGGCAGGTCTGCCATGCGTACTTCCCCTCGTTTCCTCTTGTGAAACCTGCGTCGAGCATCGCGATCACGCTGTCGTGTGCTATCATGAAAGCACATAGAATCACTTGAAAAGCACATTTGAAACAAGCACATTTCACGCGTCTTTGCCATGCTGTTGACTGAGAAGGATGCTCTCTATGGATTTCCAGCAACTGAAGACCTTTTACCGGGTCGCCAGCCATCTCAATTTTACACGCGCAGCGGAAGAGTTGCATCTCAGTCAGCCTGCGGTGTCACGACAGATCGAGGCGTTGGAGAACACGATCGGTCTGCCGCTGTTTGATCGTACCGGCCGGAAAATCTCTCTCACCGAGGCCGGTTATGTACTGTTCAGGCAGTGTGAACAGATTTTGCGCCTCGTGGACAGCACTCATGTCGCTATGGATACCTTGAAGAACCTGGAATCCGGTTCTCTCCACATTGGCCTCAGTTCAACGGTCGGCAATTATATTTTACCCCATGCCATACTGCAGTTCACGCATAAGTATCCAGGTATTCAAACGAAGGTTGCGATTGCCTGTACGCGCGATGTGTTGGACCAACTTGAAGACGGTGCGATCGACATCGCCGTAGTATCCGGCCCCATCACCTCCAACGCGCTCTACGTGGAACCGTTTCTCCAGGACGAAATCGTATTGGTGATGGGAGACGGGCACCCGTTGTCACAACAGGACGATATCACTTTTGAATCCATCCAACCGTTCCCATTGTTGCTGCGCGCCGAAGGATCCGGAACCAGAGAGGCCATCGCAAGGCATGCTGCAAACCGAGGCTGGCAACTGCCGCATGCCATTGAATTTGCAACGACAGAGGCCATCAAACAAGCCATCATGACCGGTTCTGGCATAGGTTTTCTTTCGACATTCGCCGTTCGTTTTGAGACGCGCTACGGACTGATCCGCGCGGTTCACCGGGAACCCTTCATTGTTTCTCGATCCTTTCTTATCGCATCCAATAAGGCTCGCCATCCATCCCCTGGCACGCTTGCGTTCAAAACATTCATCAGAAAAACGATCATCGACAGACCGCTCTGCGGTCGCAACGACTTGCGCAACGACTTCCCCAACAACACCGTCACGTAGCGATCGACCCGATCATTGATCAGAACCAGGCTCGAAACCAGTTTTTTTCAAATGCTACTTTTCCAAGATGCCAACGTACTCCCGGTCGAGCTACCTTTACGACCGGCGATGGGCTCGCGTAAAAATCTCCATGCGCAAATCCCGCTTTATGATCGCCAAGTTCAACAAAACACTCTCCGTGACCATCGAATTGCATAAGGCGTCCTTTGCCCGTTATTTGACAGGCTATATTGTTCGCAACCACTTTCGCCTGTCCATGCGCGAAAACACCTGCTTTCGGCAAAGGTTTGCCCATCTCAAGGGGAATACCTGTGACATCGCCGATTGCGTAAACACCGGGAACTTTCGTCTCCAGAGTATGCCGGTCCACCTCAACCCAACCGTTTTGTCCGAGCAACCCCGATTCCCGAATGACTTTTGGCGGTTTGTGCGCTGGCACGTAAACCAGCAAATCATAGGAATCCTGCACCCCGTTTGCAAAATGAAGGGTGTGGGTACTGGCGTCGATGGTCTGGATCAAATGTTGTGGATGATAGGCAATATCCCGTTCCTGCAACATTTGCCGGACTGCTTCTGTTACGTTTTCACCCGCTACAGCAAGCGGTCCTGCCTCGGCGGCATAAAAGCTGATCCTGATTTGCGAACGCGTACCTTGCATTTGAAAATAGTGACTGAGCAGCATCGCCGCTTCATAGGGAGCGGCGGGGCATTTATAGACTGGAGACACGGTCAGCGCCACGACGTGTCCTTTCTGAAATGTCGAGATCTGTTGTCTCAATCGTTCGGCTTCCTTCAGGTCATAAAAACTGTATCCCGCGTCCAGTCCGGGAACATCCTCTGGCGCAAGCGCGGCGCCCAAAGCCACGATCAGATAATCCCCCGAGATGCTCTGTCCATTCACCAGAACCGTGTGATTCTCTGCATCAATATGCTCGATGTCGCCATGAACAACTTCAATGCCCTTCTCGCGCAAATTACGCAGCGGGCGCGATATCGCCGCGGCCTCGCGATCTCCGGTCATCAACCACAACAGCGAAGGCGCGAAAACGTGGTTCTCCTCGCGATCGATCAGAGTGACTGTATATTCGGCGGGCAGGCGCTTTCGCAAAAGGTTGGCGGCGATGACTCCACCAACCCCGCCGCCAGGAACGATCACGGAACCTTTCATCGATAACCCCTCCTGGTTTCTCTATATACAATGTGTTCCGTCAGGCATGGCCGAACGCGCTTTAGTAGACGATGACCTGATCTGCCCAAAGTGTCCATGCTGAAAGCTCCTCCATGGAGGAGCGATGCGCAAACTCATGCAACTGCTCGGACTCCAGTCCCCGCGCGTCCATGCAGGTGCCGCACGCGCCGATGGAGGCGCCCCTGCGTCCAGCTACGGTGATCATTTTCTCCACATTGTAGTAGCCGTCGGGTGTCTTCTGTCCGCGTTTGGCGCAACCGACCGCATCGGCCATCAAAAAAATCCGCACCTCGACACCGTCGGCTTTTGCAACCGCGTTGGCATGCCGAAATCCGTTATAAGAGCGCTCTGTTCCGTAGGGCGGATCGTTCAGGACAAACAAAATTTTCATGTAGTGATTCCTCCATACTCGGATTTTCGGGCGCTTCTCCTCCCAAAAACAGTATGAACGAATCCTGGCGATATTAGAAATGCATATTGTTGATGAATTCCATGCATATTGGTTATCGAAATATGATGGCTTATAGATCATAGAGGGGGGTCAATATTGACAGGCGCGATCATAGGGTGTGGGTGTGGGTGTTTGCCATTAAGTCGAGCGGCCCCTCGTCAGATAGTCGATGACGTCCTGCGCCGAGTAGGTGTCGCTTCCCGGAGTCAGGAGCGCCCGGATCTGCCCGATGGCATCGCCGCTGGTCACGATCGGAGACTCAACGGTTCCCGATGACTGGTATTGTGGAAATCCCGCTGTAGCCATCAGTCCATTGCATAAACATTTGCGGCCTTCGGTGTCTTCTGCTCGCCCCCCCTTGCTGACAAATGCGTTTACAGGTTCCGCTGCGCAGCGAAACCCGACTTCGCCCGCCGGATTGAGGTAGGCCTCCCGCAGATAGCCTAAGTCGCATACCCTTTCGCGGGCATCATAAAGGGCCTGATTTGACAACGTTCCTTCGATGTCGGCAACCTTGAACGGGTATCCCGTGGGCGATGCCTGCGGATCGGATCGGACAGCTACGGAACTCGCGCGAACCGTTGCCACTGCCTGTTTCTTGAGATCCATCGTCATGCCTGACTCTGCGCAGTAGGCAAAGAGAGTTCCCACCTGAATCCCTGCCGCTCCCTGAGCGCGCGCCGTCTCAAGAGCGTCGGGAGAACCGAAGCCGCCCGCGAGCCAGAAGGGATATCCAAGCGCAGCCACCGCGTCGAGATCCACTGCGTCACGCTCATCGTATACGGGTTGGCCTGCAGAGTCGTATCGTTTTGGGCCGCGCGGCGGCGCATTGTGGCCACCTGCAGTCGGACCCTCAATGACAAACCCCTGCACCTTTCCGGTGGCCTTTTTAGCCATAAGTAGGGCCAGACTGTAAGACGAAATGATGGGAAAGAAAGCCGGTCGCCGCAGAGGAACCTGCGAGGCGCCCTCATAGGATCGCGGATCAAATCGAATCAACGGCGACTCTGCCGACGGCATGCCTGCGACCTCACAGCGCAGACTCGCGGGTTCATGATCCGCCAGACGATCGAGAGCGCCCGGAATCTCACGCGGAATTCCTGCACCCATCAGGACGACATCCACATTGGCCTGCATCGCGCCATAGAGTACGGCCAGGTTCGGAAGCGCCAGTTTGGTCAAAAGATTGATCCCGACTCTGCCCGCATGACTGGATTTGGCTAGCCAAACCTCGACAAACCCTCCCAGCATGGCCAACGTTTCTTGCCAACGATTTGAACCCAGCGTCCAGAGAGGAAGTCTGAGGTACGGTTGGTTGGGCATGCGCCCATCGGGCCGGAAATAACGCGATATCACCTGTTCAGCGAGATCCGGCCACGGAGAGGCAGCCAATGCTCTGCGCATATGACCGCCCACGTCGCCATCCTGCAAACGACGCAGAAGCACGCTATCGATGCTGGTTCCCGAGACAACCCCGAGTTGCCCTGCCAAAGAAACGGCGCGCGCCAAAGGCCAATGGGAAATGGCAATGCCCATCCCGCCTTGGATGATGGAAGGCCACTCACGCAGGGCAGACTCCACCCTCTCCTTTGCAGAAGGCGAATGGGGGGTCAGATTCCTGTCGAACCGCATGTTTGAAGGCCTTCTCTCTGTGTCGATAGCGAGTTCAGATTCGACTCCGCCCGAATAATGTGCTATCAGTATTACACAACACACGCAAATAGGCCAGCGCTTCAGCGCTGCCCTGCAAGTGTATTGTGCGATGTGTCGCAGCACATCCGAAAGACCATGTCAATATATCATTTCAAACCGGGCGTCAATCATGAGAGACTGCCGGCCGGCTCGGTTTTACCAGACGCGTCTGGGAAACGTGGACCTGCGCCGATGATGCCCGCACCAAACGATACGGAATCAAAGTGTCAAAGGGCACATCCATTCCCCGAATCTGAGAAACAAGATGATCCACTGCGGTTTCGCCCATCAAACGTTGATCCTGCTCCACATGGGTGAAGAACGGATCCGAATAGGCGGCCCAATAGTGATCGAAACAGACAACAGAACAGTCATCGGGAACTTTTCTGCCCAAACGGTTCAACACCAACTGGATAAGGAGCGCAACTTCGAATTCACAGGCGACGTATGCGCTGATTTCCGGGTGCGCCTGAACGAAGATCTCCAGACACTCGCGGTCGCGCACCACATGACTCGCCTCGGGATCCAGCGCGAGCAAAGACACCGTCGACTTGACGTCAGTAAATACGCGATCCGCGCGGATACTCGCCCCCCTTCTGGCGAATGCCGCCGTGAAGCCCTGAATCCGTTCCACGATCGAGGACGTGTTCTCGGGAGGCGGTGTGATAAAGGCAATATCGCGGTGTCCGAGATCGAGGAGATGGTCGGTCAGATCTTCTGCGGCCCGCTGATTGTCTGTGTACACGGCGCACGCGGGAATCCCCTTCAGATACCGGTCAACCAGCACCAGTGGAAAGCCGTCCAGAACGAGCCGCAAAATTTTTGCATTATAGTGTTCTCCATGCACCGGAAAGACGATAATTCCACCGACCCCGACCTCCACAAATCGCGTGATTGCAGCCTCCTCCACATCCTGTTTGCCATAGGTGTTCTTAATCAGCAGATCAAACCCGAGCTCGGAGCAGCGCCTCTCCACCGCCTGAACCAGCGAAGTGCCATACGTGTCGGCAAAACCAGGTATAACCAGTCCGATCATTCGTTTCACTGAGACAGATTCGTTCACCGCGGCCGTTTCACTTTGCCCGGCCACTGTGTGCAAAGAGTTCGTGGGCGCCTGCGAAGTCTCCGGTCGCACCGTGTCAGTCGGCGCGAACTGCCCGGAAGAATCGGCGAGTGCACCGCCGAAAGGAGCAGCCGGGGCGAGAACGGAGAGCCGCGCCGCAGGTGACGCTGTCTTTGACGGCGCACCGAGGTGTTTCATGTCAGGCAAGGGTTTCGACACAAACGATCCCTTGCCTCGGGCTCGCTCGATAACGCCCGTTTGAGCGAGTCGAGTCAGCGCGCTTTTCGACGTGATGCGACTCACGCCAAAGCGCTCTGCGAGTTCCTTTTCTGACATGACGCGATCGCCTTCGCGCAAGCGACCGCTGCGAATCTCTTCGAGCATAAAAAGATAGATAGCTTCGTATAGTGGAGTCGTCATGGCGGAGTTCCCTTGCCCCTTAAATGATATATCTATTTGCAAATAGTATAGACATTTGAGATCCATCTGCCAAGGTCAGTCGCAACGTTCCCGGCTCAGCATCGCTCAGGACATTACGCCGTCCGCTCGACACCGCTGCATGACACAAAAAGAAGGACCGCCCGCTGCCTGAAGACGGTCCTGAATCAAGAGATCTCCGCTCATGAAATATGCGGGATCCGCTACAGCGATAGATTCCGTGTAGAAAACCGCCAAATACCCATCCCAAACAACCCGCAGGCGACAAGCGCCAATATCATTCCGGCATCCGTCACCGTCTGTCTTCCTGCGATCAATACCTCGGGCCGATAATAGCCAAAAAGAGTCACCCGATATAACCAGGTCTCCTTATGGCTCATTTGAGCAACTGCCGCCAGCGCGTAAAATAGTATAGTTACGGCGCTCGCGCCGCCCAGGACGCGTTTGCGTTCGTCAAACCAGGCCGACAGGAGAAATGTATAGCCGCTCACGACTAAAAACGTGACCGCTCCTCCTATCGCAACGCGATTCATCGCCCCTGTGTTCCATGCCTCGTGAAAATACAACGTTCCCAACCACAGACCACAGAAAGTCAGCACAATGACGCTCAGCAATGCGACCACGGACACAGTCGCCTGCGTAACCACAAACACCCGTCGCGAAACGGGCGCCGCGAGCACATTGGCCAGGGAATGATCCTCGACAAAACCTGCTACCAGTCGTGAGGTAAGCCCGATGCAAAAGACGGCGAGCAGCAGCGGCCATATCAGGTTGAAAAACTCACTGTCAAAAAACTGCGGCAGCGACGCCATCCCTCCACTGACGCCAAACATGCTCACCATCGCTTTCGGCAACTGCGATAGTAGAGCCTGCACCTGCTTCGAGTGAGCGATTGTGGGATAAATCCATTCCACGAGCCACCCGTAAGCCGCGGCGCTGAACCCATAAAGGATCACGCTGGGCAAAACCGATCGCAACATGTGTCGAAACCAGGCCATGTTCACGCGGGCGCACCCTCCTTCTGACCGTAATAGGCGAGAAAGCTCTCTTCAAGCTGCGTCTCTTCAGAAGCCAGGGCCCGCACGTCATGCCTGCTCAGCACGCGCAAAAAAGCGTTCACGTCCGTAACCCGCAGGATCAACACGGGCCCCTCCACGTGCAGCACGGTCATGCCCGGCGCCGGAGCGGTCGCGACAGCCTGCGCTTCGCTGGCGCTCGCGCATTCGACCCGGTACTGATGAGCGCGGCCCGTCTTCAACTCCGCCATCCCAGCGACGCGAAGCAGGCGCCCGTCCTTGATAATGGCGACGCAATCGCAGATGCGATCAATCTCAGAAAAGATGTGAGAGGACAAAAATACGGTTTTCCCGCGCGCCCTCTCTTCCTGCACGAGATCTACAAACGCGTGTTGCATCAATGGATCAAGACCGGACGAAGGCTCATCGAGAATATAGACGGCCGGATCATGGAAGAAGGCCGCCAGGATGGCAACTTTTTGCTTGGTGCCTTTCGACATTTTCTGAATCGATTGACGCAGATCAAGTTCGAAACGCGTCGCGAGCGCACGCAGAGACTGCTCTGCGCGCAGTCCGCGAAGACCTGCCGCCAGTTGCAGAAACCCTTCGGCGGTCATCCCGGGGAAAAGGCTGATTTCGCCAGGAAGGTATCCCACCTGTCGATGGATGGCGGCCGCTTCCAGGAAACAGTCCTTTCCAAAAATGCGCGCCTGTCCGGCATCCGCCCGCAGGAAACCGAGCAGATGCCGAATCGTCGTCGTTTTGCCGGCGCCATTTGGACCCAGAAACCCAACGGCTTCTCCCTCCGCCACCTTCAAGCTGATATCGTGAACGCCCCGTCCGTTCGCAAACGTCTTGGTCAGCCCCGCAAGCTCGATCATAAACACTCTCCCCGTTCATCAGATCGCGGATCTAATCACGCCGTTTTGGAAGACGCTCCCACTTCGCCATGAGCGCGATCATCTCCTCGTTGATAAAACGATAAAAGGCGACCGCCTCCGCAAGTCTCTCCGTGGCCACTTGACTGGCGGCAACCGTTGCCGCGCGTTCCAATAGACCCTGAAAAGCCTGTCCCTGCGCCAGGCTCGCCCGAAATGCTCCCGTCCATGCATCAGACTGAACCTCGTAGTAATCCCGCCGACTTCCGGGCATCCCGACTTTGCGAAACAATCGAATCTGCAGCCCTTGTCTCACTGCGATCGAGGCCGTGGGTTTGCTCACAACCAGGTCGAGAGCGATGTCATCAAGCGAGCGGGGCTCTCCCGCCAAAAACAAGTATCCGAGGACCTTGCCGAGCGACCGCGAACCTCCTGACGCCTCAATCATCGTGCCGAAATCCTCGACCAGGGCCTGCACACGCACGCTGTCGTCTCCGCGCACACCATCCCTCCGCTCCCCACTATGTTCGTTTTCGCAAGTCATCCAAACATTCGTATCATATCATACGTTTAATACACAGTAAACGCCAGCAGGCAACCTATACGGCATCGACAAACCACTGCCCGTCTTATATCATGGATATCACTTGAAACAAACGTGCGCGCCTGATATGGACAACGAAGAGGAGAACCGCCGGTCTGACCGACGGCCTGGATATGCGACTCATCGTTATAATGAAGTCAAGAAACGGGGGACAACGGATCATGATCGCGTTTCGCAGTGTGGAATGGTTGGGCGACCATCTTCGGTTGCTGGATCAGCGATCGCTGCCCGGACAGGTACAGTATGTGGATTTAACCGATCACAGGAGTGTAGCGGCTGCCATTTCCAACATGACGGTGCGCGGGGCGCCCGTGATCGGAGTATCTGCCGCATATGGACTGGTGTTGGCGGCAAACGCTGACACAAACCTGGATGGAGCCGCGTTGCGGGAACATTTGGAGATTGCTGCGGACGAGTTGTTGCGGGCCAGACCCACCGCCGTCAATCTGAGATGGGCGCTGCGGCGGGTCATGGATCGCGTGAATGCAATCCGCAACGATTCTGCGGCAGCAATCCGCGAAGCCGTCGTCCTGGAGGCCAACCGTATCTATCGGGAAGACATCGAGGTGAACCGAGCCATCGGAGCGCATGGCGCCACGCTCGTTCCAGATCGCGCGAACATCGTGCATCACTGTAACACCGGAGCTTTGGGCACCGTCGATCATGGCACAGCGCTCGGCGTTATCCGTTCTGCCCATGCCATGAACCGGCAAGTGCACGTATTTGTCGATGAGACGCGGCCTCGTCTTCAGGGAGCCAGGCTGACAGTATGGGAATTGACGCAGTTGGGTGTGCCTAACACGCTGATCGTGGACGGCGCTGCGGCGCACATCATGAGAACGATAGGTATTGATCTGTGTCTGGTCGGCTGTGATCGGGTCGCAGCTAACGGCGATGTTGCAAACAAGATCGGAACATATCAATTGGCCCTTGCCGCGCGCGCACACGGTGTGCCGTTTTACGTGGCGGCGCCGCTCAGTACGCTTGATCGCCAGACAGCGAGCGGCGACATGATCGAGATCGAAGAGCGGGCGGCGGCTGAAGTGACCACGATTGGCGACACGCTGATCACGTTGCCTGGCGTCGCGGTGCGCAACCCGGCGTTTGACATCACCCCGGCCGAATACGTCACGGCGTTTATCACGGAGAAGGGGATCGTGTATCCTCCGTTCGAAGAAGGATTGGCGAAACTGTTCAACTAGCATTTTGGAGGAATCGATATGAATGTGGATGTGCAGATCCCGGAAGAACAGTGGGCGCGTGCCGCCAGGAGGGCCGCCTACGGAATTCGTCGCCGCGTGCTTGAGCACACGATTAACAATAACGGCGGTTATCTAAGTCAGGCTTGTTCCGCCGCTGAGACCATCGCTGTTCTGTATACGAAGGTCCTCAAGATCGGGAAGAGCGCAGCGCCTCCAGTTCCCGCAGCTTTCGCGGGGGTTCCTGGTCATGCGCATGCGGACTACGCCACGGGAGCGCTCTACAATGGACCGCGACACGCCGATCTCGATCGCTTCTTCTTTTCACCCGCGCACTACGCGCTGGTGCTCTATGCCGCGTTGATTGAAGTGGGCAGGATGTCTGCGGAAGGACTGTTGCAGTTCAACAAAGATGGCAGCACCGTGGAGATGATCGGGGCCGAACACTCTCCGGGCATGGAAACGACGACGGGTTCATTGGCCCAGGGGCTGAGTCAGGCTGCGGGAATCGCTTTGGCGCGAAAACTCCGGGGCGAGAGTGGGCGCTGTGTCGTCTACATGTCAGACGGTGAATTCCAGGAGGGGCAGACATGGGAAACATTTGAAATTCTGTTCCACTATCGCCTGGACAATGTTCTGGTCTACGTGGATGTCAATGGTCAGCAATGTGACGGCAAGATGATCGATGTTCTTGATCTTGGGGATTTGGCTGCGAAGCTGAGGGCGTTTGGCGCAATCGTGTATGACGTGGACGGACATGATGTCGAAGACCTGGCGCGACCCTCGGCTGCCACCGGACAAGGCGCCCCCGTCGTAGTGCTTTGCCGCACGAATCCGTGCGCCGGCATTTCACTCTTGCAGGACAGGGCCCCGAAACTGCACTATGTCCGCTTTAAGAGCGAGGCAGAACGCGATGAATATCGACTCGTGCTGCAAACCATGGAACAGGAGGGTTGATAATTGGAAACAGTCAGCCGCGTTCATGCTAACAATCTCGTATCCTGGGCGAAGGATCGGCCGGAAGTCCTGGTGTTGTCAGCGGATCTCACAGGTTCCACGGAGATCGATCAGTTCCGGGAAATCTATCCGGATCGTTTCTTTTCCATGGGCATGACGGAACAGAGCATGATGAGCATGGCGGGAGGACTCGCGCGCGAGGGGTTCTACCCATTTGTTCATACATTTGCGGTATTTATGTATCGCAGGGCTTTAGACCAGATCGCGATGTCCATCGCCTATCCCAATCTTCCAGTACGCATGTTCGGATTTCTGCCTGGCGTCATGACGCCGGGCGGCGCGACGCACCAGGCGATTGAGGATATTGCCGTGATGCGGTCTCTGCCCAACATGACGGTGCTGGAATGCGGCGACGCTACGGACGTTGAATCTGTCCTTGACGTGGCTCAGGATGTTCCAGGCCCCGTTTATGTCCGGATGCTGCGAGGCGAGATTCCGCGGCTCTTCCCCAGAAATGAGCGGATGAAACTCGGAGTGGCGCGACGCGTTTGCAAAGGATCGGACATTGCCCTTGTCAGTTCCGGCGTCTGCACAGAGGAAGCGATGCGGGCCACAGCCGCGCTGCGCGAGCGGGGCGTGTCGATCGAACATATCCACGTGTCGACGCTAAAGCCATTTGCCGATCCGACCATTTTGGAAGCCATTGCCCAAACCAAATATGGGGTGATTACGATGGAAAACCATACGGTGCTCGGCGGCTTGGGAACGGCTGTGGCCGAGATGATGGCGGAAGCCGGGGTCGGCCGTAAACTCGCGCGCATCGGACTTCCCGATCAGTTCGCGCACGGGGCAAGCCAGCATTATCTGATGCGGGAGTACGGCCTTGACGCGCTGGCGCTGGTGAGAAACGTAGAATCCCTCGTGGGAACGGAACTTGGTGTTGGCGACGAGGAACTGGCGAGCGTCCGAGTGAACCCGATCCACAGTGAAGCAAAGGCGGAGGCACTATAATGCACTTTGATCCTGTTCACATCCCTCTATCCGGGGAACGCTTTGTCGCCACATACACCCTTTGCGGCGAGGAGAAGCAGGCGCGCGCGACGGCAAACAGCATCTGCGTCGAACAGACTGTCGAATTCCCGGAGGATCTGTTGCCGGAAGGCGATATCGCTCTGCATATATTGGGCAGAATCGAGGAATTTTCCCCGGCGGGCCCTGATCGTTGGACTGCACGCATCTCGTTTGCCTCGGAAGTGGCGGGCAAGGAATTGACTCAACTCTTCAACGTGGTGTTTGGAAACATAAGCTTAATGGAAGGCATTCGACTGGAACGCCTGCAATTATCGCCGGATCTCTTGAGATTGTATGGGGGCCCCAGGTTCGGCCGATTGGGGTTCCGACAATTATTGCAGGAACCTGAGCGCCCCTTGTTGAGTACGGCGCTCAAGCCCATGGGACTGTCAGCGGATTCGTTGGCCCGACTGGCACACGCGTTTGCGCTGGGTGGCATCGATCTGATCAAGGACGATCATGGACTTGCGGATCAGTCCTTTGCGCCCTGGCGCGAGCGGGTGAAAAGATGCGCGGCGGCGGTTGGCGATGCCAACGCCCAAACGGGCGGCCATAGCGTTTATCTGCCCAACATCACATCGTCTTGTGATCGCGTGGTTGAACGCGCGTACGAAGCAAAGCGGGCGGGAGCGGGCGGAGTCCTGATTGCGCCTGGACTGACCGGATTCTCTGTCGTGCGGGAACTCGCCGCCGACTCCTCTTTCGGACTGCCCATCATGAGTCATCCTTCCTATCTGGGGGGATTTTTGACCCACCCAGACAACGGCGTCTCACACTTCGCTCTGCTCGGTCAATTCATGCGGCTCGCTGGCGCAGACGCCACTGTGTTCCCAAACTATGGAGGTCGTTTCTCCTTCAGCAGAGAAGCGTGCCGGGACATTGTCAACGGTACGGTCGCTGATATGGATCACATTGCCAGTATCTTTCCGGCGCCGGGCGGCGGCATGACGCTGGAGCGTGTTGATGAAATGCGCGTCATGTATGGCCCTGACGTCATCTTTCTCATTGGCGGCGGATTATTTCGCGGTGGCTCCGACGTGACGGACACAAGCCGTCGGCTTAGAGAAGCGGTGAGCAATCCGTTTCCTGCGCAGTAGAGGCTGCTGCCCGGCCACTGTGCCGGGCAGCGCCATGCCCCTATTCCTCAACCATTTTGCCCTCATACGCCCTTACTATCATCTGCGTATTGATCATTAGTTTCTCCTTATCAGCCCTGGACACGATGCCATAGGACATCATAAACAAAGCGGCCGCCAAGAGACTTGCCCCTGCGACCAGATACAAATTGTATTGAACTCTATTTCCAAATGCAATTACCAAGAAAGGACTTGATATGGAGACTATCGAAAAAAAAGATGCCACTAGCTGCTTGGACTTCGAGTAGTCTGCAAAGTGAACCGTGGAAGCGCCGATAAATGCAATACTTATAAAAATGCTAAATAAATGGATAACAACTGCGGCACCGCCAAATGCTGTCGGGCCGTGCGATATCAATCTGTACGATATGACAAATATGACAATAAGTATCGTTGAATAAATATATCCGACCACAGAAATGAACAAGGCATTCGCAAACCATACTTTTCTTATTGAAATGTTCGTTGCAAGAAGGACTTCGCTTGCCACAAGTTCTTCAACGGAAAAATGCGCAATCGTACTGACTAACGTTACGCTCAAGCCGAAAAACGCGATAATGGCGTCCGCTTTAATCTTCAACACATGGAGCACCACTAAATATACGGCTGGGAAAGCCAATAATATAATCAGTTTGCCTTTCTGTTTCTTAATCTCATTCAACCTTTTCCATAGCAGAGATTTCATAATTTTATGCTCCTTTCGACCAGTCGCTCCTTGTTGATCACCAGTATCTTACCGGAAGCCATAACATTTAGAGCGAAATATGATGTTGCCAATATTACGACGACAAGGATCTCCTCTTGCCTTTTTTCAAGGGCATGTAGACTCAAGACTCCGATGAACTCCAATAGAACGAGCCAATATCTTGATTTCCTGCCCATCGACCAAGCCACCGTTCCAAGACATCTGCACACAGTTGTTTGCCAGAAAATCAAGGCTAAAACAATGCCTATCGCCCACGCATTGGATTCGAAAAGGAATCTCCTCTTGAGAGATGCGCCCAGACAGAGCGTGATCACGCCAGCCAATAACGAAAAAACGTAAGATCGAATAACTATGACGCTGCTTTTCTTCCGGATAATGTCGTATGGGTTTAAGGGGGTTGACAGGAGTGTCTCAATGCTGTTCCCTAGGTCATTGAAAAATATGTCATTCGCTGAGTAAAAGGTAAATAACAAGGGAGGGAAAATGAACAGTGAATACACATCAGGGCTTACGTATCCGGCAAATACAGATATGCAACTTACTGTTATTATTTGAAATACAGACCCAACAATCCGGCTCCACTGTCTCCTCATTCTTATGAACTCTCTCCAAGCAATAGGATTGTTAAGAAACCCAAGACTCATGCTGTTACGCCCCCTCTACATTTCTCCCCCCTGCAATTACCTTTTTATAAATATCCTCCAGATCTCTGTCGATTTTGGTTAATTCGCTTATTGAAGCATCATTTTGCCTTAACCACTCAGGAAAATCGCTATAATCCTGCTTCAGACTAACGACGACTTCTGTTTCATTTACAGAGTGCCATATAACGAAGGAACAGGTCTTCAGATCGTCCATCCATTTCCCGGGTTTCTTGATTTTCACCGAATATGAATTTCCACCAAACCGTTCTCTCAGTTCAGCATAGCTTCCACTGTCCAAAATCACACCGTGGTCAATAAACGCCAGTTTGGTACACATCACTTGCAATCCAGTCAAATCATGTGAGTTGACAAACACCGTACAGTCCTTCTTTTTCATGTCCGAGACAAAATCCTTTAACATCAACCGACCTTCCACATCAAGGCCTCTGGATGGCTCATCCAATATCAACAACTCCGGGTCATTGATCAATGCCCTGGCGAGAGCCAGTCTCTGCTTCATTCCTCTTGAAAAAAAAGCGATAGCATCATCCTTTTTTGAGTATAAATCCACTGTTTTTAGCAGCTTCGTTATTCTTGAATTTCGGTCTTGCCAAGAAGCATCCGGATTATATATCCTATCAAAAAACTCTATATTCTCCCAGGCATTCAGATCCTTAAACAACCCAATATTGTCCAATACAAACCCTATTCTGTTTCTCACCCTATCGTACTTACGGTCGTTCACGCTAATACCATCAACAAACACCTCACCGCTGGTACAGCTGTATAGATTCAAAATAATTCGTATGATTGTCGTTTTGCCCGCGCCATTCGGCCCAACCAACGCAAACACATCACCCCTGTTCACGTCAAAGGAGACATTTCTCAGCACGACTTCGTTCCCGATATTCTTGCTGACATTCACCGCCTTGATGTCCACTCTGACACCTCCACATCATACATGCACTGCGTTCTGTGGACTCGATATACTTCGTCTTCGAATCAACCACCATTATATCAACATTCCTACTATCAAATCGAGTAGGAGGGGGCGCCTAGCCCCCGACCTCTCACACCACCGTACGTGCGGTTCCGCATACGGCGGTTCATGAAACTCCACGAAGTTGCAGGTACCTCTCTTGAAGACTCTTCAAACCCAGTGCGTCAAAGTAGGCCTTATCCATGATTGGGTTCAGTATCCTCGCCATGAACCACGGGCCCCGTCGGGAATTGGCCGTCATGTGAACAACCCGCTCCGGTTGCCCCAGTGCACGGAGTTCGCGGTAGCGGGTTCGTACCCGTTTCCACTGCTTCCAGATGCACATTCGCAGCCGGCGGCGAATCCATTCATCGAATCGCTCACAATGCCCTTTCATCTGCGCGAGCCTGAAGTACGCCACCCAGCCCATCAAATAGGCATTGAGTTGCCGTATCCGTTCCGCCAGTGGCGTGCTCCGCGTTCGGTTCGTGATCTGCCGTATCCGTTCTTTGAAGCGCTCAATGGTCTTGTCTGCCAACCGGATGGGCACCTGCTTCCCGTACAAGAAGCTGAATCCCAGAAACTTTCGGCGCTGTGGGCGATCCACCTCGCTCTTTTCCCGGTTGACCTTGAGTTTCAGTCCCTTTTCCAAGTACGTCGTCAAGGATGCCATGACGCGCTCCCCTGCTCGGCGCGACTTCACGTACACGTTGCAGTCGTCCGCATAGCGGACGAACTTGTGCCCCCGTTTCGTCAGTTCCCGATCAAAGTCATCCAATAGGATATTGGCGAGTAGCGGACTGAGCGGCCCTCCTTGCGGCGTGCCTTCCTCATTACGCACCACCACACCATGTTCCATGACTCCCGCAGTCAGATACGCACGAATCAACCGCAGTACTCGCTTGTCTTTGATCTTGCGCGCCACGCGTGCCATCAGCATGTCGTGGTTCACCCGGTCAAAGAATGCGGCCAGATCCAGATCGACCGTCCACGCATATCCCTCGCGAATATACTCTTGTGCCTTCCTGACAGCCTCCTGCGCACTGCGCCCAGGACGAAATCCGTAGCTGTAGGGCGAGAAGTCTGGATCAAAGATCGGGTTCAGTACTTGAAGCAGGGCTTGCTGGATGAGTCGGTCGATCACGGAGGGAATTCCCAACTTCCGCTTACCGCCTCCGGGCTTCGGAATTTCGACCCGCCTGACGGGTTGCGGCTTGTAGGTTCCCGTGAGCATCTGCTGACGAATGTCCGCCCAGTGCGTTTGGACGTACGACCGTAGGTCTTCTACCGTCACGCCATCCACGCCTGGCGCTCCCTTGTTCGCTTCGACTCGTTTTAGTGCCGCAAGCAGGTTCTCCCGCGCCAGCACTTGCTCCAGCAAGTCGGTATGCCCTTCGCAGGATGGGGGGAGAACTTGTGCCGTCGACGAACTCGGCCCTCTCGTCCCAGCCTCTCGCGGCTTCACCGCTAACCTCTGGTCGGAGGCCCCTTGCGGGGGATTCTGCTGTCTTTGCTCGTCGTGCGAACGCATTCTGTCCATCCTCATTTCATGTTCGGCCCTTCCGTCAACGAGCGCTCGGTGACGTACTATGGCCTCTGCTGACTCCTGCCCGTTCAGCATCGCCTCTCGACGATGGTTGCCAGACTTGCTGGCATACCGGGCAGGCCTCCCCGGATAAGAACGACCTCTTTCCTCTCATGCACCCGCCGCAGTTTACTGCCCCAGCCCTTGGCGACTTCGGACTTTGTTGTGCGATGGCAACTCATCCGACTATGACAGCCTCAAATGCGGTTCGTGTACCTCGGGTCGAGAGTTTGCCTCCAGCTTCCTTCAGATTCCACCTTGCGATGGACACCCTTGCTCTTGGCTAACGGTAGGTATGTCGCCAACCCCCGTTCAGGACTTGCACCTTATAGAGATCGCCCGTGCCGGGCGTACATCACCGGAGAGGCAGTTCCCGAGAAGGAACTGCCTCATCCCGCCTGCGAAGCCTACGCATGAATCAGCATCGTGCCCAAGAGCCCCACGCCGTATGACACTACGCCGACGAGGATGCCGGCCACGGTCATTTCCAGACCGCTCGCCCACCAACGCCGCACGGTAACGACGCTCTTGGCGGCGCCAACGGCAAAATGGGCGAGGATGCTGACCAGCGCGGCTACGGCAATGGCCTGCACGCCGCTCAAAAAGAAAAATGGAATAAGCGGCAATATCCCTCCAACGAAAGTCGACAAACCGCCAATTCCGGCGGATGACCAAGGGTTCCCGCCGCCGTCCTCGGCGATTCCGAGTTCCTCCTGATTCATGGCTTTCAGAAGTTGCTCCGGATCGCGGGAGAGACGTTCAGAGATCTCTATGGCTTCATTCTCCGTAAACCCCTTCAACTGATACAGAAGCCGCAACTCTTCCTTTTCTTCGTCGGGATTGTCCATAATCTCGCGACGTTCGTGTTCCTGTTCGCTGTGCGCCAATTCGTTTTTGGAGCGAGTGGACAGCCAGGCGCCAACGCCCATTGACAGTGTGCTCGCGACAGCGCCAAAAAAGCCGCTGACCAGGATGGTGTGGCTGTTGGCTGTATAACCGGCCACCCCGGCGATGATGCCGAAGATCGCTCCCAGACCGTCGTTGACGCCGTAAATGGCGTCTCCCAGCCAACCGGCCGCTTCTCGTTTGTGAAATGTTTCCGCTCCCCACAGTCGACTCAACGACTCGCCGATGTGCTGCACAGGCGCG
>JAJZEE010000160.1 GCA_021805735.1 Bacillota bacterium | reverse complement strand
TCCGGATGCTGGCGCAACTGAGCGTGCCTGACATGCGATTGCCGATCCAGTATGCCATTTTCGAAACCGCTGGACGACTGGAGGCGCCCTGGGAGCGCCTTGATCTGACCCAGGTGGCAAAACTCACATTCGAAGCGCCTGACACGGCCCGTTTTCCCGCCCTGAGCTTGGCCTATCGTTGCGGAGAGGCAGGAGGCAGTTACCCGGCAGTCATGAATGCGGCCAATGAGATCGCGGCGACGGCGTTTATGGCGGAGCAACTGGATTTCCTTGGGATTACGGACATTGTGGAACGGGTGATCGACAGTCATGAGTCCGTGACTCCGCTGACACTCGATGATGTATTGGCTGTGGATCACTGGGCAAGGGTTCGGGCCCGCGCACTGATTACTGAGAGGGGGCGGAGCGTCTGATCGGATCAATTCTCGCGGGCGGGCTGCAGTCTGTCGTCGGTGTTGTGGTCGTGTTTCTCGTTCTTGTGACCATTCACGAGTTTGGCCACTTTATCGTTGCCAAAAAAGCGGGCGTGCTGGTGCCGAGATTTGCCATTGGATTTGGGCCTCCCATTTTCCGCTGGGGGAAGGGAGAAACAGAATACTCGCTGCGGATTTTCCCTTTAGGCGGCTATGTTCAACTGGCGGGCGACATGCCGCAGGACAATTTTTTCCGGGTGGGAGAACCATTGACCGTCCGGGTTGATGAACAGAATCAGGTTACAGAGTTGGGCGATGAAGAGGACATTTCCGGGGGCGTCACAGGAACGCTTGTTCGTGTGGATACTGTGCGGACGTACAAGATTGCACTTGATACCAGCAATGGCGTCCATGAGTTTCCAATTGCAAGGCGCGCCTTTCTGATCAATGGCAAGGAACGGATCGCCCTTGCGCCGCCTGACCGTCAGATGGCGCGAAAACCTTTGTTGGCGCGCATGCTGATCATTCTGGCGGGTCCGCTGATGAATGTGTTCCTGACCATCGTGCTGTTCGCGATCGTGATTGGATCCATAGGCATGGTGGCGTCACCGCCGCAAGTCGCGACTGTGTTACCTGCTTCGCCGGCATTCGCCGCCGGGATGCGGTCAGGCGACGTGATCCAGGCTGTCGATGGTCGGTCGATCAGTAACTGGATGCAATTCGTCGCGGTCATCGAAGGACATCCGCTGGATCGTCTGACTGTGACTGTGGAACGCAGACAACTCCAGCAGACTCTGCACATTACACCGAGGAAACGCAAGGATGGAGTCGGTTTTATCGGCGTCACGCCCACGGTGACTCACGGCGTAGTACCGGCGATCACAGGCGGATTCCAGCAAACGGTTTCCTATACGCAACTGATCTATGGCAGTTTTGGTCAACTGTTTACCCATAAGAACGCGTTTGTCAAAGACTCGGCCGGACCCGTAAAGATCGTGGCTATTATCAGTCAGCAAGCGCGGCTTGGACTGCTCAATTTGATCAATCTGACGGCGCTTCTGAGCCTCAATCTGGCGATCCTGAATCTGCTTCCGATTCCGCCCCTTGACGGCAGTCGGCTGTTATTCCTGATCGTCGAGTTGATTCGAGGCCGGCCGATTGATCCGCGCAAGGAGTACCTTGTTCACGCGATCGGCTTTGTGTTGATCATTGCGCTGACCGTGTTTCGAACTTACCTGGACGTTACGCAACTGTTTTAGTTCACAGCGAAGAAGATTGCTTACGGGAGAGGGCGTAGTGTCAAGTGTATCCGGGGATTGATGACGCAAGTGCGGAAACACGCGGCGAGGGTTTTCTGAACTCTATCGGGGAGCCCGCGAACCCGGTTCCGCTATACGATTCCGGCATGTCCCCGATCGGATGCGACCGTGCAGTCTTTGCGTCTCTTCATCGACATGGTCTCGTCGCAAGGCTGGGAGAGCGTACCCGAACGATCCGCCTGAACGTTGACGACACAGTAGGCGAAATGGGGCCGGAGCAGTTGGCGGGCGCCTTGCGCTGGCTGGAATTGCAACTTCCTGACGTGCAGATTGCGTTCGTCCGTCCTGCGGATGAACGCCTCAGAGCGGGTGGGCCGGATCGGAATGCGTTGCTTGCGCGTTATCTGACCGCCGCCGCATGGCTGTTCATGGAACGTGAACCCGCACTGCGCGGAGACTTGCAGACGGCGCTCTGGACATTGTCGGAGGACAGTCGACTCGAGGTGCACATCGCGACTTCTGTGGAGATGCTCGCTTCCCGACAGGTGGAAAGCCGATTTTACACGCTTCTGACCACGTTGTCAGGAGAATGGCCTTGGCCCTGCAAAATTGTGGAGAGAACGGAACGCGCTCATCTGTTTCAGGCGTTTCGTGATGAAGTCATGCAAGAGGCGGCTGATGCGGGTCGCCAGCAGATGCAGGCGCCGGAAGCTGTCGACGCCTCTTTAGAGTCTGCGAACCACCTGGAACTGGGCCAATGGTTCACTGATGAAGCGACACCCCTCGCGATGATTCAGGATGAGATGCGACGAGTGTGCGCGGCTGGTCGTCTATTTGGCGTTGAGGTGAGGGAACTGTCGAGCGGCAGGCAGTTATGCCAATTTCACATCTCTGACGGCACGGACTCGATGACTTGCAAACTGTTCTCAAAACCGGGGAAACGCGAGGCAGCGCTGCCCTCTCTGTCGGATGGCATGCATCTGCGCGTACGGGGAGCTGTGCAATACGATACTTACGCCAAGGAATTGGTGTTGCAGGTCACGGATCTTCATTCCTTTGCAGCAGTCACTCGCCGCGATGACGAACCGACAAAACGCGTAGAACTGCACGCCCATACGCAGATGAGCGCGCTCGACGGCGTCGTGTCGGCGGGTGATCTCGTCCGCCGCGCCAAAGAATTTGGCCATCCCGCTGTAGCGATCACCGATCACGGGGTCGTGCAGGCGTATCCCGACGCCTACGCGGCCGGAAAGAAGCACGGGATCAAGATTCTCTATGGCGTAGAGGCCAACGTGGTGGACGCCGGGCTTACCATCGTTTATCAACCACAGGACGTGGCGCTTGATTCCGACACGCTGTATGTGGTTTTTGACACAGAGACGACGGGACTGTCTGCGGCGGAGCACGAGCTGATTGAGATCGCCGGCGTCAAGATGCGGCGCGGAGAGATTGTTGACACGTTTGCCGAACTGATCCGGCCGGATCATGCGATTTCCGCGAAGATCACTGAGATTACTCACATCACCAATGAGATGGTGGCGGACAAGCCTGCCGTGGACGTTGTCCTGCCGCGGTTTCGCGAGTTTTGCGAGGGGGCCGTGCTCGTCGCGCATAATGCCGAATTTGACATGGGGTTCCTGACAGTACAGGCTGCGCGGCATGGGGTAGAGCGATTCTCGCAGCCCGTCATCGACACGCTGGCATTGGCGCGCGCTCTTTTTCCCGGCGACCGGAATCACCGTCTGAAGACGCTGACACAAAAGTACAGCGTGGCACTGACACAGCATCATCGCGCACTGGCTGACTCAGAGGCGACAGGCAGAGTGTTTTTCAAGTTGCTTGAGGATCTGTCCAGGGAAATGTCGGTCGCCACTCTCGCTGATCTGGCGACTTTTGGGTTGCGGGCGGCTGACTTTGCCAAGAACCGGTCACATCACGCTACGGTTCTTGTCCGTTCGCAAATCGGACTGAAAAATCTCTATCGGCTGGTTTCATATTCACATATCGAAACGTATTATCGAGAGCCGCGGATACCGCGATCACTGCTGCGCGAATACCGCGAGGGATTGCT
>JAJZEE010000051.1 GCA_021805735.1 Bacillota bacterium | reverse complement strand
ACCGTGCGATTGTGCTTCAGGAGGCGCAACGTTCGGCTGGAGTGGCAGCCGAAGTTGTGGCGCAAATCAACGAACACGCCATTTTCCATCTGGAAGCGCCTGTGTTGCGCGTGACGCCGCCGGACACGATATACCCATTTGCCATGATTGAAGAGGAATGGTTGCCAACCCAAAAACGCGTGTTGGCGCACCTGGACAAGGTGCTCAGTCTGTAATTTGCCATTGTGAGAGGTGAGTTGACATGGGTCTGTATGTACTCCGTTTTCCTGAACTTGGGGAAG
Organism: Bacillota bacterium; assembly: GCA_021805735.1. Classification (GTDB taxonomy): domain Bacteria; phylum Bacillota; class Bacilli; order Alicyclobacillales; family SLC66; genus JAKADD01. The sequence continues at coordinate 25,010 of JAJZEE010000051.1, read as the reverse complement.
GGCTGCATGAGGGGCGAATCGAAAAGTGGCTTGTAAAGCCTGGCGATGAAGTCAAGGAAGATGATGCGCTCGCGGAGGTGGAGAACGACAAGGCGATGGTTGAACTGCCGAGTCCTGTCGGCGGTCGGATTGTCGAGATCAAGGTCGCGGATGGATCAACTGTCGTTGTGGGAGATTCCATCATCACCCTTGAAGTCGCGGGCGCCGGTAACGCGGGTGAAGAAGCGCCCGCGTCCGGGGCAACATCCGCACCTGAAAAGCCAGAGGTTGTGACTGCGAAAGGTGAAGTCGTAAAAGAGGAACGCAAGGCTTTAACACCGGTGGATGAGCTGCGGGCATCAACCGATGAGTCACAGGCATCGGCGGCTAACCCTTCTGGCGCTGTCCATGAAATCCTGGCTACTCCCGGCGTGCGCAAATTTGCGCGTGAAAAAGGCGTCGATATAGCGCTTGTGTCAGGCACCGGTCCACGTGGTAAGATCATTAAGGAAGACGTATCGGCCTATCTGTTGGGCGCTTCTGCGGAGGCCGCGAGTCCAGCGGGAGCGCAACAGGAAGAAGACACGGCGCGCGCGGCCGTCGCCGCTCCTGCGCAGACGGCTGTTTCTGCAGCAGTGGCTACTCTCGAAGAACGCGTTCCGCTGACTTCGATTCGCAAGCTCATCGCACAGTCCATGACCAGGTCGAAGTACACGGCTCCTCACGTGACTCTCATGGATGAGACTGACGTGACGGAACTCGTTCGGTTACGCCAGGAGATTAAACCGCTGGGAGCAGAGCGCGGCGTTAAGATCACCTACTTGCCGTTTGTGGTGAAGGCGCTCGTGTCGGCTGTGCAAAAATATCCGCAACTGAATGCGTCTCTTGATGAAGAACGCCAGGAACTGATCCTGAAGCGATCTTACAATATTGGGATTGCCGCCGATACGGAACGGGGTCTGATGGTGCCAGTCGTACACGACGCGGACCGCAAAAACATGTGGACGATCGCCGCGCAGATCGAGGATATGGCCAGTCGCGCGCGCACTGGCAAACTGCTGCCAGCTGAAATGAAAGGCGGCACCGTGTCCATTACAAACATTGGATCGGCGGGTGGTATGTTTTTCACACCGATCATCAATTACCCCGAAGTGGCGATTCTTGGCGTCGGACGCATTACAGAACGACCTGTGATGCGGGATGGACAGGTGACGGGTGCGCACATGATGGCTCTGTCACTCAGTTTTGACCACCGGATTGTCGATGGGGCAACCGCTCAGCATGCGATAAACGACATGAAACGGTTGCTCGAAAATCCCAAGCTGCTGCTCATGGAGGTGTAAGACTATGGTTGTCGGAGAACTCACGGAAGAGGCTGAGGTGGTCATCATTGGCGGTGGACCGGGCGGTTACGTCGCAGCGATTCGCGCCGCGCAACTGGGCAAGCAGGTCACCCTTGTTGACAGGAATGAACTCGGGGGAGTCTGTCTGAATCGCGGCTGTATTCCCTCGAAGGCGCTCATCTCAGCCGCGCATCACTACAGCGCCGCTAAGGAACAGGCATTTCCAGGCATCGAAACGACCGCCGCCCTTGACTTTCCAAAGGTGCAGGCCTGGAAACAGAGTGTGGTTGACAGGATGACAGGCGGGGTCAAGACCCTGCTTAAGGGCAACAAAGTGACGGTGATTCAGGGAGAAGTATTTTTTAACAAGCCAAACGAAGTGCGGGTCATGACAGAAGTAGAAGGCCATAACTACCGGTTTGAACACTGTATCATCGCGACTGGTTCCCGGCCCGTCGAACTAAAATCGATTCCATTTGGAAAGCGCGTGCTTTCCTCTACCGAAGCCTTGGCCCTGAACCAGGTTCCAGCCAGCATGATCGTTATCGGCGGCGGGTACATAGGCATGGAGCTTGGACAGGCTTTCGCCAGGTTTGGCGCAAAGGTGACCATTGTCGAGGGCACGGATTCGATTCTTCCCACGTTTGACGCGCAGCTCTCGCGGTTGGTTGGCCGCGCTCTGAAGAATTACAAGGTCGATGTTCATACGAACGCCATGGCGCAGGCCGTAAAGGAAAACGAAAATAGCATCACGCTGACGTTTACCGTGAATGGCGAGGAGAAGTCGGTGAGCGCCGAATACATCCTGGTCACGGTGGGGAGACGGCCAAATACGGAGGACCTTGGACTAGAAACCATCGGTGTAAAGATGGGAGACAAGGGTCTGATCGAGGTCGATCGGCAGTGTCGTACGAACGTGCCGGGAGTTTACGCAATCGGAGACGTCGTTGCAGGTCCTGCCCTGGCGCACAAGGCGTCGTATGAGGGCAAGGTCGCAGCGGAAGCAATCGCAGGGCAGAGCAGCGTGGTTGACTATCGTTGTGTGCCCGCAGTCGTATTCTCGGATCCTGAGATTGCTGTCGTCGGCCTGACCGAGGAGGAAGCGCGACAGGAATACGGGGACGTTGCCGTGGGCCGCTTTCCCTATGCAGCCAATGGGCGCGCTGTCGCACTGAACGCCGACGCCGGATTTGTGAGACTGATCGCCGCCAAGGAATCGGGGCTGCTCCTGGGGGCGCAGGTGGTTGGCATGGAGGCGTCCAACCTGATTGCGGAGCTGGCGCTGGCTGTTGAGATGAGCGCGACGCTGGAGGACATCGCGTTGACCATTCACGCCCATCCCACGCTGGGGGAAATGGTCATGGAGGCGGCAGAAGCGGCGCTTGGTTCGCCGATCCATGTTATCGTAAAATAGCGATAGACTTTCATCTCTGAGTTGTGCGAAGCAAAATCTCAGCGCTGACGCGCCATCATCAGCAGGATGAAAAACCCGCTCGTCAGGATTCATATGCTGTGCCCGTCGCGAGTTCGGCGCAGCCGTGTCTGAGCAGGGGCTCAGCATATGAATCCGGTCGGCAGGAATGGGACATTTACCGGGATAATTTCCGACTGGAGCGAGACGTCAGTCCTGCGATGCTGCAAATGGCTCAGATTTACATAGTAGGGGGAGGGGATCCGGTTGACGGCGCAGCATCACGCGGGAACAAATTTGATTTTGCGATTGGAACTGGAAAATTCGATCGCCACATTCGGAAAACTGACAAAAACGATCGGCGAGGCTGGTGGAGACATCGTTGCAGTCGACGTGATTCACGTAACAAAGACCACGGCCGTTCGGGACGTCACGGTGCAGGCATTCGACCACGCGCACGGTCAGGAAATCGTTCAGGCGTTGCAGGCGCTCCCGGGCGTCAAGGTGGCCAACGTCTCTGACCGCACATTCCTGTTGCATCTGGGCGGCAAAATTTCTATCCATCCAAAGTCACCTGTGAAGAACAGGGACGATCTTTCGCGGGTATACACGCCCGATGTCGCCCGCGTGTGTACAGCTATCCAAGAAGATCCATCCAAGGCGTTTCAGTTAACCATCAAGCGCAATACCGTCGCTATCGTGACAGACGGCACCGCTGTGCTTGGGCTGGGGGATATCGGCCCCAACGCAGCGCTTCCCGTCATGGAGGGCAAGTCCATGCTATTTAAGCAATTTGCGGATGTCGATGCCTTCCCGATCTGTCTCGACACAAAAGACACCGATGAGATTGTGAGTATCGTAAAGGCCATTGCTCCAGCTTTCGGGGGCGTCAATCTCGAGGATATCTCGTCTCCCCGGTGCTTTGAAATCGAAGACCGTCTGCGCGCCGAACTGGATATTCCGGTGTTTCACGACGACCAGCACGGCACCGCGGTGGTTCTTCTGGCCGGACTCATGAACGCTGCGAAACTCGTGGGGAAAGCACTGCCTAATTTGCGAGTCGCGGTCACGGGCATTGGGGCGGCTGGCGTCGCATGTACAAAGATGTTGCTGGCAGCCGGCGTACGCAATATCATCGGGGTTGATCGCGACGGCATACTGACTCGCGGGGCCGCGTACAGCAACCCGATGTGGCGATGGTATGCTCTACACACCAACCCGGAAGACGTACAGGGATCTTTGCAGGACGCGATTCATGGGGCGGACGTGTTTATCGGACTGTCGGGACCGGGAGTTCTTACGGTCGACCATATAAAGAGCATGGCTGCTGATCCGATTGTGTTTGCCATGGCAAACCCCACACCCGAAATCGATCCCGAGGAAGCGGAGCCATATGTCCGCGTAATGGCTACTGGCCGGTCGGACTATCCGAATCAGATCAACAATGTTCTCTGTTTCCCGGGGATCTTTCGCGGCGCGCTCGACTGCCGGGCGGCAACCATCAACGAAGAGATGAAACTCGCCGCAGCCAGAGCCATTGCCGATATCGTGGCCGATGATGAACTGAACGAGCAATACATTGTGCCAAGCGTATTTAACAAACGCATAGGCAGGGCTGTCAGCAGGGCAGTGATCGATGCGGCCGTCGCTTCTGGAGTGGCTCGCCGAGAGCGTCACGACGCCTCTCTCTCGCAGTGATGGGAATCGTGTGGTAGATTGTGGTATACTTCCTGTGGGCCGATGTGTGGGAAGATGGTCATGCGCCTGATCACTGGCTGTGTTAAGACGGTTATAAGGTGATTGTGTTACATTTGATCTGGTGTGGTAGACTATTGACGAGATGGAGTCGGATTTGGCATGCGACTTCGGGTTGCCAGATGGTGGGGATTTGATGGGCAATAAACGCGTTGGCGCGCTCGCCTGGTTCAGTCTCGCCTTGGCGACGGTCTACTTTTTACATGTGCCTCAGGAACCCGGTGTTCATAAGAATATCAACCCTACTACACAGGTGACTAACGCTGCCCGCCGTACGGGAGTGCGCAGTACACCCGAGTTTAATGTTTTCAATTTTATCGGTATGGGCGATATCGCACTACTGTTTAATGCGCACAGTCCGGATGGCGGAAGCCTGTACACCATCCTGAACAGGAGCGGTCAGTCAGATGTAGCCTCCTTTCACTTTATTGCCGATCACGTCCGGTGGGCCAAATTTTCCCCAAACGGAAGTTGGCTTGCGCTTGAGCGGATCGAGCCTGGCGCGACTGGCCTGCAGCGAACCCTGTGGCTGATATCGTCCAATGGGGACCAACGGCAGCAGGTTGCGACTGGGGCCCAGGTACCGGCTGGAACATGGATGCCGAAAGGCAGTACGTATCTCTACGGAATCCACCATTTGTACAGTTTGCGTCCGCTGGGGTCGCCCCGCTACCTGCCCTTTCGTCTCTCCGGGAAGGCGACGATTCGCTCCATCGAGTTCTCTCCTCATGGTCGTACAGCGGCTCTCTTAATCAGAGAAAACGCATCGGGAACCAGTGGATCGTATGACGAAATCGGACTATGGCGCAGGGGCGCCCGAGCCCTCAGGCCGTTGGTGGTCGTGGCGCCGCCAAACGGGCTGGTGCTCGGCCCGTTTTCGGCGGACGGCAAGTCGCTGTTTTACTGGCCGGTGCTCGTGCATGCACCGGGGTCCGCGAGTGTCGCCCAGTCCATGCTCTCCGTGGTGACATTGAGCGGGCAAGGCGCCACAGTGGTTAGCACCCCCATTGAGCCTGGGGCGATACAGCCGTTTGGACAGAACCGCGCTCTCGTTTTGGTCGCTGGCAATTCTCCCTCCAACCATCTAAACCTCAGGTTGGCCGTTTGGTACAAGGGCAACCTGAGCATGCTCCCAGGCAACGCCAACGCGGTAGAACTGTGGCCTGCGGTCAATCCACAGGCCACCCAGATCGCCTTTGTGTCGGCTGCGAATCCCGGATGGAGCACTGGTGGACCTCAGGGTGTGCGCAGTTTGCAGGGGCAGTTGCAACTGGCCGCCTACAATCTGGGCTCCACGCGTATCCACATCATTGCAGCCGCGGGCAATGGCGTCTCAATGCCAGTTTACGATGCCACAGGACGCCGTATTGTCTATACACAGAACGGGAAAGTCATGTGGATTGCCGCAGACGGCAAAGGTGTGCCCTATTTCGTGGCAGGGCCTGCCTTGCCGCAAGGGAGTCCACAAACAGCGCCAACTGGAGAGCAGCCTGTGGTCATTGCCGACTATCTGCCTGTGCCAGACGTCAGCGGGCAGGGCCGCAACCATGCCCGCAACTTTCAATAGGCTCCCATGCCTGAGTTTTGCGAAGCAAAATCTCACCGCATGCGCTGCGCCATCAAATGAGCGTCTTGGTGTACGCTGAAGTATGCATGACAGGGCGCGTCTTTCTGTCTGGAAACGACGCGAGAGGGCAGCATGCCGTTCTTTGCTTCCTGATCCAATAGGCTGGCGCGGAACTTGTGCCTTCGCAAGGTGTCTATGGGTATGAGCCGTATAGGTCTACCGCGTCCTCCGTATACTGTCATTATGAGTGTTGGCAGAGAAGGAAGGGGGATGGCGGTGTGCATCGACTGCGGATGGTCTCCCAGAATGACTTGCGTGATTTGCTCCAGTGGTTTCAGCAACTGGCGGCGCCGCTCGCACGGCGGGGCGTTCTTCTCTTTATGCAGGTGGATGACCCTGAAGGACCCTCCTTCATCGATGTGATGATCGATGAGTTGTCGCATGAGACTGGAAATCCTCATTGTCTGCCTGATCAGTGGCTGCCTCAGGCATTGGCGCGGTACCTGCGCGGACACTGGCAATATAGACACGTCAAAACGCAGCTTGCGCACGAATACTCATATCTGAATTTGGACGAGATTGACTATTTGAGCGCCAAAGTTCATACATACGCTCTCGCGGCGTTGATCCCCGAACATACGCATACGCAGCCGGATTTCGCATGTCTCGGGGAACCGCTGGTTTGCGAACTGCAGGCGATCCTTTGCGAACCTTCCGGAGAGATCAATCTGGACGGGCTCATGCGGTTTCGCTTTGCGGATTATTTGCGTCAGCTCCATGAATGGATCGACGGTTTCGTAAACGACTATCTGGTCGGCAAGGAATACGATGAATTTGTCGAGTTGTTGCGCTATTTCCTTGATACTTCTCCCATTACCCCCGGCACGGTCCATGTCCTGATCGCAGGCGAAGCGGTACAGGGGTTCGACGATCATTATGCTCCTCTTGACCTGACAAAGGTTGAACAGATCGCCGGTCTGGCTGTCGACGATGATTTGCATCCTCAGGACGTTTTGATCAGCGCTTTGATCACGCGTTCCCCGGAAAGGGTCATCCTGCACAGCGATCACCCAGGCCAGGGATTCGCCAAAACGGTGGCGGAGGTATTTTCGGAAAGGGCCGAAGTCTGTCCGACCTGCCCGAACTGTGACGTTTTGACGTCGAAGGTTGACAAAGGCATCGCGAGTGTCTATACTACTGTTTAATATTCAAAGGCCGTGAACGAGACAACGGTGTGTGCTTACCCGTTCAGAGAGAGCGCGCGGCAGGCGGTGGAAGCGCGCTTACGACGGTGGCAGACATTGACCACTCTGGAGCCGACGGTGAAAGGCAGGCGGCGCAAGGCGCTGCTCCGGAAACCGCACCGTTCCCCGCACGTTACGCGGTCTGAGGCGCTGCAGATGATGCAGCGTAAATGAGGGTGGAACCACGGTGGCGCTAGCGCTTTCGTTCCTGCAAGGAGTGCAGGGGCGGGGGCGCTTTTTAGTTTTAGTTGCGAAGGGGTGCGATTATAATGGTGGACGACATCGTGATACGCCTTAAGGACGGATCGGAACGTCGGTATTCGGTTGGCGCGACTGTTGGGGAAGTGGCGGCAGACATCAGCGCGGGTTTGGCCAGACAGGCTGTCGCAGGCCGCGTGGACGGACGCGTCGTCGAACTGTCCAGGCCCATTCTTCAAGACGCGGCTTTAGAGATCGTTACGATGGATGAACAGGATGGTCTCGCTGTGTACCGTCATACGGCGGCGCACGTGATGGCGCAAGCGATCAGCCGACTCTACCCCGAGACGAAGTTTGCCATTGGACCTGTGATCGAGAATGGGTTTTACTATGACTTTGCTGATCACGTATTCACTCCGGAACAATTTCCTGAGATTGAGAAGGAAATGCAGGTCATCATCAAGGCCGACTATCCAGTAGTTCGGGAAGTGCTCACCCGTGACGAAGCGCTGGCATTTTTCCGCGCACGCAATGATCGCTTTAAGGTGGAGATGATTCAGGATCTGCCTGAATCAGAAATCATAACGGTCTACAGGCAGGGGGAGTTCACCGATTTATGTCGTGGGCCGCATCTACCTTCGACGGGTCGCATCAAGGCTTTCAAGTTGCTTAGCCTGGCAGGCGCGTACTGGCGTGGAGACGCGAGCAGGGAACAGTTGACTCGTATTTACGCTACCGCGTTCGCAAAGCAGAGTGAGTTGGAAGCGTATCTGAAGCTGCAGGAAGAGATGAGAGAACGGGATCATCGGCGCATCGGCAAGGAATTGAAACTGTTCACCCTCGCGAAGGAGGTTGGATCCGGGTTGCCCTTGTGGTTGCCAAACGGCGCCAAAGTGAGGCGCGTCATTGAGCGATACATCGTAGATCTCGAGGAGAGCCTGGAGTATCAGCATGTTTACACGCCGATGCTGGGCAGCGTGGAACTTTACAAAATCAGCGGTCACTGGGAACATTATCAGGAAGATATGTTTCCACCCATGAAAATGGACAATGAAGATCTCGTGTTGCGGCCCATGAACTGTCCCCATCATATGATGGTGTACAAGTCGGAACCACGCAGTTATCGCGATCTGCCACTGCGCATCGCAGAGCTGGGCACCATGCACCGCTACGAAATGTCAGGCGCATTGGCTGGTCTGCAGCGCGTGAGGGCCATGACGCTTAACGACGCTCACCTGTTTTGCACCCCGGATCAAATTCAGGATGAGTTCTCCCGCGTGGTTACATTGGTTCAGCGCGTGTATAAAGATTTCGCGATTACCGACTTTTCCTATCGATTGTCGCTGCGTGATCCTCACAATACAGAAAAGTATGTGGCCAATGACGAGATGTGGAACAAGGCTGAAACCATGCTTCGCAAGGCGCTCGACGATCTTGGGCTGACCTATACGGAAGCGCCGGGTGAAGCGGCTTTTTATGGACCTAAACTTGATGTTCAGGTCAAGACCGCGCTTGGTAAAGAAGAGACTCTGTCAACCGTGCAACTGGATTTCCATCTTCCAGAGCGATTTGAACTCGAATATATCGGCGAGGACGGAAAACCACACCGTCCGGTTGTGATCCATCGTGGGATTGTAAGCACCATGGAGCGAATGGTCGCCTTTTTGATCGAGAATTACAAGGGAGCATTTCCGCTCTGGTTAGCTCCGGCGCAGGCGCGCGTACTGAGCGTGACTGACGGACAGATCACGTATGCCGCGAAAGTGGCGGATATGTTGCGTGAACGGGGTGTGAGGGTCGAAACGGATGTGCGTCAGGAGAAAATCGGATACAAGATCAGAAGCGCCCAACTGGATAAAGTGCCGTACATGCTGATTGTTGGAGCGCAGGAAGAAGAGTCCCTGGAAGTCGCGGTGCGCGAACGGAGTCGGGGCGATCTTGGCCGTGCGTCGGTTTCTTCGTTCATCGAACAGATTGTTCGTGAGATCGCGACGCGCGGCGCTGCGGCGCATGGTTAGCGCATGTGCGAAACGAGGGGTAAGCCGATGCAATCGTCGTTCGTGTAAACTCAGCGATGTCGGGGCGCGAGTTACGAGGCGGGGTCCACTGGATCCGCGTCGGCTGCGCCCCTATTCTTTTGAGCGATGAAGGAAGCAGGAAAGAAGGTTTTCAGGATTTTATGAAACGGGTTCTCGCAGTGTCTTATTACGCGCCTCCCATACACAACGCTGAGTCTATCCTGGTGTGGAAAACGCTTCGCGCCTTGTCTCAATACCATCACATGTCGCTAGTAACCGCGCCGTCATACGCAAATGAAAATTCCGAGTTGATTTTTCCGCTGCAGCTACACATAATCCGGAAACCGGATGCAAAACCAACAGACAGGACGCTCCGACGCATATTTGAGCGGGCCCTTGGAATGATTGCCGATGAAAATATCCTGTGGAGCCGTTTTACAAGAGAATCTCCGTGGATTCAGCACGATTTCGATGTTGTCTACAGTCGTTCGCAGCCTGGAGCCAGTCATATCATGGCATGGAAGATTAAAAAGATGATCCACAAGCCGTGGATCGCGCAGTTTAGCGATCCCTGGGCAAACAATCCTTATCATACAAAACGAACGCGCCTCCGCCAGAAGAGCGACCGGCATTGGGAAGAATGTGTCGTAAGAGATGCCGATATGCTTATTTTTCCGACAGAGGAACTCAGCGCTATTTATGAAGAATCATATCCGCAGCTGAACGTCCAGTCAAAGAGCATGATATTGCCGCATCACTATACACCGGAACTATACGGAGATGGATTTTCTGTTAGTAACTCTGACGATCGCAGCACTGTGTTGCGTTACTTTGGTGAATTCTACGGCATTCGAAGTCCTGAACCGCTCATTCGGGCACTGAGCTATTTTGCGCAAAGTGATCCGGATCTGGCGCGCCGTGTCAAGATTGAATTTGTCGGCAACGTCGAATCGAAGTTTAGCAACTTGTTGCGGAATTCTCCAATCCCCATTCGCGTTGACAAGATGTCATACCTGGAGAGTCTCAGATCCATGCGGAACACAGACGTGCTGCTGTTAATTGACGCCCCCTCGCCAAATGGCGTTAACATTTTTCTTCCATCAAAATTGATTGATTACCTGGGAGCGGCAAAACCGATATTTGCAATCACTGACCAAAAAGGAACCACATCTGAAATCCTCCGACAATACGGACATTCTCTTTGCAGTCATGATGATATCCAGGGAATTGTCGCTGTTTTACAGAGGATTATGCAGGATAAGCCAATGCATTTTTCAGCCCCTTTAGAATTCGCGACGAACAACGTTGTTGCGAGACTAGCGGATTTAATCGAGCGACTTGGATAGACTTTCATGCCTGAGTTTTGCGAAGCAAAATCTCATCGTTGCGCGATGCCATCAGCAGATGAAAAACTCGCCGCGAGTTTTTAACTGGTGCGAAGCCCGCTCCGGGAGGAGTCATATATTGTGCCCGTCGCGAGTTTAGCGACAGCGGTGTCTGAGCAGGGGCACAATATATGACTCCGACCAGCAGGGGCCATCATTATTTGCGGGATAGACTTTCATGCCTGAGTTTTGCGAAGCAAAATCTCATCGCTTCGCGCCGCCATCAGCAGACGAAAAACTCGCTCAGGCGGGAACGTATACTGTGCCGAGGCGAGTTCGGCGCAGCCGTGTCTGAGCAGCGGCGCAGTATACGTTCCCGCCTTGCACCAGCCACATTTTCCAATATAACCGGCGTGCGGCGGGTTGCAAATTGCCAGACAGTAAGTTATACTGTGACAAGAATTTGCAGATAAGCAGAGGCCTTCGCTTCTCACCCCGCGATCCGTCGTCTGGACGGTATCCATGGGTTCACCTGCGCATGGAGCATCAGATTTGTGTGATATGCCATGTTTAGAGTGAATGAGAGAGCGCGGGCTGGCACCGCGCTTTTGGCGTCTATGTGAAATACGATCACTATCAGGGGGTGTTGTGCAATTAGCAAGGATGATGTGCAAATTAACGATGCGATCCGTGCGCGGGAAGTGCGCTTGATTGACGAAACTGGCGGTCAACTGGGCATCGTCAGTCTGCGTGACGCTCTGCGCATTGCCGGTGAAAAGAACCTCGATCTTGTCAATGTGGCTCCAACTGCGAAACCGCCTGTGTGCCGGATTATGGACTATGGCAAATTCAAATACGAGCAAAGCAAGAAAGAGAAAGAAGCCCGGAAGCATCAAAAAGTGGTGATGATCAAGGAAATTCGCATGACCCCAAACATCGAGGATCACGACTTTGAGACCAAGGTCAAGGCGGCCATGAAGTTTCTGCAGGAAGGCGACAAGGTGAAGGCGGCGGTTCGATTCCGCGGTCGTGAAATCACGCATCCGGGCATCGGTCAGGCTGTGCTTGAAAAGATGGCCCGGGAACTGGAATCGTATGGTGTCCTTGAGCGTGCGCCAAGACTCGAAGGGCGCAGTATGATCATCATTTTGAACCCTCGTCACAACGTCGAAAAATCGTCGTAGGGGGAAGTGGCGGCGCGCGGTCGCCTGGTTGTTGCGCCATGCGCGTCAAGGATGCTTTTGGCGGGGAAAATTCACTGCGCCGCACCTGATGCGGTCGCAAGTGTTGGAGGGTATGCAATGCCTAAGATGAAAACGCACCGTGGCGCTGCGAAGCGCTTCAGCAAGACAGGGTCTGGCAAGATCAAGCGCAACCATGCGTTTACAAGTCATCTGTTTGTGTCCAAGTCGCCAAAACGCAAACGTCAACTGAGACATTCTACGACAATGGCGGCGGGCGACGTCAAACGCATTAAACAATTGATCACTTATCTATAGAGCCATTCCGGCTTTAGACCCGCATGATTGGCGTCTGTCAATCACCATCAAAATATGAATATCCGAGTCAATCGAGACGCCGATCATGCGAGAAGGCAAGCTAACCCGGATATGCAGGCTAGGGAGGATTTGTCATGCCAAGAGTCAAAGGCGGTACGATAACCCGCCGCCGTCACAAGAAGATTTTGAAGCTCGCCCGGGGCTATTTCGGGTCGAAGCACCGACTGTTTCGCACAGCCAACCAACAGGTTATGAAATCGCTCATGTACGCGTACCGGGATCGCCGCGTGCGTAAACGGGATTTTAGACGCCTGTGGATTCAACGGATCAATGCGGCAGCCAGGTTGAACGGTCTGTCGTACAGCAAGATGATGTTTGGTTTGAAACAGGCTGGCGTCGAGGTCAACCGCAAGATGCTTGCGGAACTGGCCGTCAATGATTCGGGCGCCTTCACCGCGTTGGCGTCTGTAGCCAAGGGCAAACTGTAGAATCGAATTGCGCGCCCGAAAAGGGTGAGGCGCTTATGTACAGAAGGTCGCGTCCTATGACAGGCGTGGCCTTCTGTGCGTGCAAGCTGGCCTGGCTACCCGGGTTGTCGGTGTTGGTGTTGGTGTTCCCACGCAATGCTTCCGATTCTCTGGACGGGTTAACGCGCCGGTCGGTTACAATGTGAGAAACGCCCTCTGTTTCGAAGTGCCTGGGAGGTGGCGCGATTATGCGATGGAACACCTATGTAACAAGGATTGTTCCTGCACAGTCTCTGGATATCTTACGGGATGTATCCAGGATTGCCGTGTGGAACTTTGAAGAACTGTCGGTGTCGCGGGAAGAATTGCTCGCGCAGGTTCGCTCGGCCGACGCGCTGATCACGATGTTGACGGACCGCATCGACGCAGAGGTGTTTGCGAGAGGAAAGAATCTGAAAATCGTGGCCAATGTGGCGGTGGGGTACGACAACATCGACACGGCGGAAGCGCGAACGCGCGGCGTCATCGTCACCAATACGCCCGATGTGCTGACGGAGACCACAGCGGATCTGGCGTTCGCCCTGTTGCTGGCTACGGCACGCAGGATTCCGCAAGCTTCCGTGTATTTGCGCGAAGGGAAGTGGAAGACGTGGGCGCCGATGCTCATGGCTGGGCAGGACGTCCACAGTGCAACGCTGGGCATTGTTGGACTCGGACGGATCGGGTTGGGAGTTGCAAGGCGCGCCCGAGGGTTTGGGATGCGGGTTCTGTATCATAATCGCAACCGGAACCCGGAGGCGGAAGCTCGCCTCGAAGTCGCGTACAGGTCTCTCGACGATTTGTTGCGGGAGTCTGACTTCGTCGTGCTGCTCGCGCCGCTTACGGACGATACGCGCCATCTGATCGGAGGGCGGGAACTCTCTCTGATGAAGCGGACGGCCTGTCTGATCAATGCGGGGCGCGGTCCGCTGGTCGATGAGACTGCCTTGTATGAAGCGTTAAAGGCGGAACGGCTCTTTGCCGCGGGCCTGGATGTCTTTGAAAAGGAACCGGTCGGCCCAGATCATCCACTCTTGACGTTGCCCAATGTTGTGGCCTTGCCGCACATCGGCAGCGCGAGCATCCATGCGCGCACTGCGATGGCGAACCTTGCTGCGGCCAACGTGCGCGCCGTCTTGACGGGCGAGAGTCCACTGACCCCCGTTGTGTAATGGCGAAAAGAAAGCTACAATAGTCGGAAAAAAGCGCGCAGAGAAAACTGCGGCGCGGGAGAGAGAGCGGGGAGAACGGCATGCGCAGCGACATGATCAAAAAAGGCATCGACAAGGCGCCGCACCGCAGTCTGTTGCGGGCGACCGGACTGAAAAACACCGACTTTGACAAACCATTTATCGGGATCTGCAATTCGTTCGTGGAGATCATTCCAGGACATATTCATCTGCAGGAGTTTGGGCGTCTGGTGCGGGACGCGGTGATTGAGGCCGGGATGATTCCGTTTGAATTCAACACCATCGGCGTCGATGACGGCATTGCCATGGGGCATATTGGCATGCGCTATTCCCTGCCGAGCCGCGAACTGATTGCCGACTCGCTGGAGACGATGGCGCAGGCCCACTGGTTTGACGGACTGATCTGCATCCCCAACTGCGACAAGATAACACCGGGCATGATGATGGGCGCTTTGCGCGTCAATATTCCCACCGTGTTTGTGTCTGGCGGACCCATGAAAGCGGGAAAGACGGCGAAGGGCGTCACGGTGGATCTGATGTCTGTGTTCGAGGGCGTGGGGGCGTATCAGGCGGGCAGGATGTCGGGGGAGGAATTGCAGGACATTGAGGAGCAGGGCTGCCCGACATGCGGCTCGTGTTCGGGCATGTTCACCGCCAATTCGATGAATTGCCTCGCCGAGGCGCTCGGTCTGGCGTTGCCCGGCAATGGAACCATCCTCGCCGTATCGCCTCTGCGCAAGGAACTCGTCAAGCGGTCGGCGGAGCATCTCAAGCATCTCATCGCAGAGCAGATCAAACCGCGGGATATCGTGACACAGGCGTCATTTGACAACGCATTCATGCTTGACATGGCGATGGGCGGGTCGACAAACACCGTTTTGCATACTCTGGCCCTGGCGCATGAGGCCGACGTGGACTATCCGTTGGCGCGCATCGACGAGATTTCGCGCCGGGTGCCGCAAATCTGCAAAGTCAGCCCCGCTTCGGAGTGGCATATGGAAGATGTGGACCGCGCGGGAGGCATCTCGGCGATCTTGAAGGAATTGTCGCGGCGTCCTGGATTGATCGACACGAGTTGCATGACCGTCACCGGCCAGACTCTCGGAGTGAACATCGCTGCGGCTGACATTGTGGATTCCCGGGTGATCCGTATGCTTGAGGAGGCGTACAGTCAGGAGGGCGGTCTGCGCATCCTGACGGGCAACCTGGCTCCAGACGGCGCCGTGATCAAGAGCGGGGCGACGGCTATCACGCATTTTGAGGGGCCGTGCGTGATCTTTGAATCGCAGGAAGCCGCATCGGAGGGCATCAAGGCAGGGCGGGTCAAGAAAGGCGATGTAGTCGTCATTCGGTATGAGGGCCCCAAAGGGGGACCGGGCATGCCGGAGATGCTGGCGCCGACCTCGGCCATCGTCGGGATGGGCCTTGGCGCTGACGTGGCGTTGATTACGGACGGGCGGTTCTCCGGCGCTACGCGGGGCATCAGCATCGGCCATATTTCACCCGAAGCGGCGGCGGGCGGCCCGATCGCGGCGCTGCGCGAGGGGGATGTGGTTGTCATCGATACCGACCGGCGGCTGATCGAGGTGCGTCTGTCCGCAGAGGAACTGTCTTCGCGCATGGCGGCCTGGCGCGCTCCCGAACCTTCTGTCAAGCGGGGCTGGCTTGCGCGGTACACAAAATTGGTCACGTCCGCCAACACGGGCGCGGTTTTGGAGGATTGAACGAAGAACCGCCGCATTCCACTGGATGGGTTGACTGACCGATGGGGCGCTGTGGGAAGGCGGAGTGCACTTTGGAATTATTGACATCGTCCGGCAATCCGCGCGTCAAGGCGTGGGCGGCGCTCAAAGAACGCAAGTACCGGGAACAGTCAGGCGCCTATCTGGTTGAGGGCCTGCGCAGTGTCGCGGTCTACGTGGAGCGGGGAGCGCCTCTGCAGGCTTTGCTCTTTGACTCCATGTCCGGACGCGGCGAAGACATCGCGGAACTGGCTGACATCTGTCAGGAGCGCGGCGTGCCTGTCTACGAGTTGACCGCCTCGCTGATTGCGCAGATTGCCGATACGAAACACCCGCAGGGAATTATCGCGATTGCGCGCATCGTCACGCCGGACATCCTGGACATCCTGGGTGGTCATGACGCAGGCAGCGGGTTTGCGCGGGGGAATTCCGTCGGCGGCTTCCAACGAACTGTTCGCCAAGACGCGGCCGACGGTTTCGAGCGGTCGGTGCGCCATGAGGGGAACATCGGCGTCACAGCGCGGTCGGCCTCTGCGGATGTAGTGCTCGTGGCGGACGGGGTAAAAGATCCTGGCAATCTGGGAACGATGATCCGCTCTGCGGCGGCCGTCGGCGCCCGTGCTTTGGTGACGACGGAA
Source organism: Bacillota bacterium (assembly GCA_021805735.1). GTDB lineage: Bacteria > Bacillota > Bacilli > Alicyclobacillales > SLC66 > JAKADD01. The sequence goes on along the minus strand of JAJZEE010000051.1, from coordinate 8,595 downwards.
AACTCGGTCGATCTCTACAACCCCAAGGTGGTGCGCGCGGCGATGGGCGCTCTCGCGTATGTTCCCGTTCTGAGCGTGGAGGCGAATCGACTCACGCAGGCGCTTCGCCAGCACGGCTGTCGGTTGGTATGCGCCGAGGCGTCCGCAAAACGATCGCTGTATGAGACGGACCTGCGCGGCGCGCTTGCGCTTGCGTTTGGCAGTGAGGTCGATGGACTGTCGCCGGAGTTGCGCTCACAGGCTGACGACAGTCTGTCGGTGCCGATGCCGGGGAACGCCGAGTCACTGAATGCGGGGGTCGCAGCCACGGTCGTCCTTTATGAAGCGCTGCGCCAGCGCACCGCTTTCGGCGGAACTGTGCGTCTGGACGGCTGGCATTAAACCGCGGTGATCCGATGAATCCGGCGGTCGTTGAGGTCGGGATTGGTCAAAGCGGTACTCTTGAATCAGGGTGCGCCGTCGAGGAAGCCTGCAAGATTGCGAGGAGATACAATCGACCCATCTTTTTGTCCGTGGGCTGCGAGTAGCAATATACGGTAATGGAGTAATATACCGACCTGTCACTGGTAGCGGGTCAGCGGTGTGGAGGGCTATTTTGTCAAAAAGCGCCGGGCCAAGTCCATGAACGCCTGCAGCGACGGGGATATCCACTTGTCCTTGTGCCGACACATCTGCGTGACCACGGGAAAGCCGGGATCCGTCCAAGGAAGCGCCGCGATCTGTCCCTGCTGAAGTTCCTGGACGACGGCCATCTTTGGCAACAGCGTGACGCCAAGGCCGCTGATGACGCATTGCTTGATCGCCTCCACGCTGGCGAACTCGATTTTCGGATTTCGAAGCCCCGCTGCGGCCAGGGACTGTTCGAACATCGCTCGGTAGCTGCATCCAGGCTCGGTCACGAGAATCGTCTCGCCTTCGAGGTCGGCCGCACGTACGCCGCTCTTTCGAGCGATCGGATGATCCACCTGTACAAGCACCAACATCCGCTCCTCCAGCAGAACTTCGAAGTCGAGGCGGTCATCCCTTCCCGCCTCCTCGAGGGTAAAAGCCAAGTCCAAGTTGCCCTGTGCAACCTCTTTGCGCAGGTCGACGCAAATTCCCGTCCTAAAGACAAGCTCTACCTGCGGAAAACGAGACCGATATTCCGCCAATATGGGCGTAATGCGATAGGTGCACAGGCTTTCCACGGCGCCGATGGTGAGGGTTCCAGCGGGTTCCAGATTCCCCGGAACGACTGCGCGCGCCTCTTCGGCGAGCCGCAGCATGCCGTTCGCGTAGTGGAGCAGTCGGTCACCCGCCCCCGTCAGGCGCACCCGTTTGCCCATGCGCTCGAACAGCCGCACGCCAAACTCCTCTTCGAGTCCCTGAATTTGCGCCGTGACACTGGACTGAGCGTAGTTCAGGCGGTCGGCCGTTCGAGTGAAATGCAACTCCTCGGCAAGCGTCCTGAAGGTCTGAAGATGCTTCAACTCCATGGTGGACACCGTCCAATCGGTTGAGATGATGATTATCATCGAAACTATCGCATGACAAGATGATATCACGAACGATAGTCTGGTTGGGGGATCAAACACCTATTTCAGAGGAGAATCTTCAGTGGCTGAACCGCAACTTCGCCGCACATTAACTTGGGTCCAAGGCACGGCAATGGCGGTCGGAGCCGTGCTCGGATCGGGAGTGCTGATTTTGCCGGCGATCACGGCGGAGCAATCAGGGCCCGCCGCTGTTGTCGCTTGGCTCGGAATGTCACTGCTCGCCTTTCCGCTCGCCTTCACGATCGGACGGCTCGGGGCCCGTTACCCGCATGCAGGGGGAATCGTCGAATACGCTCGCTTGGCGTTTGGACCGATGGCTGGTCGCTTGACGGGCTGGCTCTTTCTAGGCACCATTCCCATAGGAGTTCCGATCATTGCCCTCGCGGGCGCGAGCTATACGGCGAGTGTACTGGGTCTGCCGCTGTGGACGATTCCCTTGATGGCAACGGTGATGCTAGGTTCGTCTCTCTACCTGAACTTTCGGGGAATTGAACTGGCGGGGTGGGCGCAAGTGCTCCTCGTCGCTCTCATCGCAGTTCTGATGCTGACGGCAATCCTCGCTGCGATGCCGCACATGACAGCGGCTGCCTTTCATCCACTCGCGCCGCACGGCTGGCTGCCCGTGGGAACATCCGCCATCGAAATCTTCTGGTGCTTCGTCGGTTGGGAAATGGTCGCCCATTTGACCGAAGAGTTTCAGGATCCACGACGGGATTTGCGGCGAACCTTCATCCTCGCGCCGACGCTCGTTGGCGTCCTCTACGTGTTGCTGGCTGTCGCCACCGTGGGTACGCATGCCTATGGACGCGCGGAGAGCATCGCGCCTCTCAGCCAACTCGTCGGGATCGGACTCGGTCACACAGGTTCTACGGTCACGGGGGGCGTCGCGCTGCTCATTACTCTTGTCGCAGTGCACGGCAATATGGCCGGTTTTTCGCGGATGGTCTATGCACAGGCGCGGGCCGGCGATTTTCCGGCGATTTTCGCAAGATTGCATGTCCGCCGTAAGACTCCGGTCGTTGCGCTCGCCGCGCTCGGCGTCGATTTTGCGGTCGTGCTCAGTGTGTACACGGTGTTTCATGTGAATCTCGGGACATTGGTGAAATGGCCGAGTGTGGTGTTTTTGGTCCTTTACATGGTGGCCATGGCTTCGGCGCTGCGACTGTTGAAGGGCGAGCGCGGGGCCAGATGGATGGCCCTCGCGCCGCTCGTGGTATGCGCGGTTTTGTATCCGTTCAGCGGGTGGGCGTGTGTGTATCCGCTTGTTCTGGGCGCCGTTGGATGGCTGTTTTCTCGTAAATAGGTTGGGTTCGAAAATAATCATGTTAAGGGGAATCGGCTCATTAGACGAGCGTGAAGACGGAGGACAACAAGCGCCGAAGGGCGACGCCGAACCAGGCGCCGACAGTGCCCAACAGGAAGGCAAGGATAAGAGTCAACGCGATCACGACGCCGCCCTGATTCGCGGCGAGGCCCATCATGCCCGCTACGGCGGAGGCGGCTCCGGCGATCGGCTCGTGCAGAGCCTCCCACAACAGTTCAAATCCCCAACCTGCCAGCGCAGAGAGCCAAGCGACCACGAAGGCGCGAGACGCCCCTCGCATGAATAGGCCAATCAGTACGCTGGTTATCATGGCGCCGTACCACAGGCCGAATTGATTGGCGGCCCAAATGGCCGCGACCGCGACGACCCAGGTCAGCAGTCCGAAGCGCCAATCCGTTTTCTTCATCATTGTCCCGCTCCTTTGTCATGATTTCCCCACTTCGTTCGGGTGGGCCTCCGCTTTCGTCACGGCTTCAGCGTCCAAGTCGGGTGGTACGGCGACTGGCGGACCTGGGCTGCGGTGAGAAGAGGATAGTACTTACCGTTCCACCAGGCCGGGATTTGATTTTTGTACCACGGCGACAGGGGATTCTCGCTTTGACCGCCGGGGTAGACGCCTTCCGCGCCCGTCCCCCAGGCGACGATCATGCGCCAGCTTGGTCCTGCGGTGGACACCATGCCGCCGTCGGCCGCGTCCACGGTCCACTGGTCGCCGCCCGCTCCATGTTTGGGATAGCCGAGCGATGAAATCTGCGCGAGCGAGGGGAATGCGCGAAAATGAATGCGTCCCCACAGCCATTTGCCCGGATCGGTCCCAAGCTTGGCCGACAGCGTGTGAATCGTCTGCTCAAATGCGCTGCGCATCACTTCGGCGGCGGTTCTCTTCGCGCCGCTTGGCAGATTGAACGCCGGATTGGTCGGATCGCTAAGGGTCCACGCCTCCAGATCTTCGTCAAATGGCGCTTGACCGGGGCTGATCGCCAAATTGCTGTCAAGCGCCGTCGGCACGTGATAAGCCTGCCACCACGGCCCGAAGGTGTCGCGCAGGTAGGTTGTCCAGAAGGTCCACCAGATCGACGCGGCGGCGGAATTTGCATTCATGTCTCCATTCCAGTGGGCGAGCAGCGTTTGAGCCTGGCGCTGCTGGGCCGTGAGCGGTTGACTCCGCAGGGCGCTGAGAAGCTTGGGCACGATCAGGCCGGCCAAGTAATCGCGGGTGCTGTTTTGCAGAGTCGCAAAATTTTTCATCGTCATGTGGTTGTGCGTCGACAGGAAGTGATAGATTTCGTCCGCCCGATAACCGTTGGTAAAAAAGTTCCACGTTGTGCCGATATAGTAGGGATACTGGTTTCCGACTTCGCGTTGATTAGCAGAAAAAACCATGTGGCTCGGCGGATCGTAGACCTGCGGCACGTCTCGATAGGGGATGGTGCCGATCACGTCCTCTCTGCCTGTTCCGGACAGCGGCAGCCAAGGATCACCGTGCTTGACGATGGGATAATAGCCGGCGGAAATGAGTCCGATGTTGCCCCGGTTGTCGGCGTATACGAAATTCTGCGAGGGTGCGTGCCAGTTGCGGAGCGCACTGCGGAACTGCGTAAAGTTGCGCGCTCTGACAATGCCGAGCAAACTGGCCAAGTCCGGCGACGGCAGTGCTCCCATCCAATCCACCGAGAGAGTTTGCCCGTTCTGGGTCATGATAGGGCCGTGAACGGTCAGATCGACGGTGAGGTGAACGGCCGGGCCATTTTTGACCGGGATCACGTCGTGTATGACCTGCATGGGGCGCCAGGCTCCGTTCCAAAAGTAGGCGCCGGGATGTTTGGGACTGGTTTTCTCAGCGTAGAAGAGCGTCGCCTGGTTTTGGACGTTCGTCAGCGACCACGCTATGTGCCGATTGTGTCCAATCAAAATCATCGGCAATCCGGGAATGCTGACGCCGCTAAAATGATAGCCTGGTGCGCTCGCGGAGATTTGATACCAAATCGACGGCAGCGTCTGATTGAGGTGCGGATCGCCTGCCAACATCGCCTGGCCTGTGGCGGATTTGGGACCGTTGACCGCCCAGTTGTTGCTGTTCGATCCGTGGTGAAGCGCGGTCTTCGGGAGAGACTTGAAGCGCTTGATGACCGTTGCAACCGCCTTCGCCTCGCGCACGCTCACGCGCCCCGGTCCCTCAACGGGGGCGATGCCTCCATATTTGTATGGGCCCGGATCGTACGGGTGCTGCCGATCGGGGGGGAGGATTGGAAACCAAGACATAGTCCGCCTGTAACCGAGCGATTTGACCATGAGCGCGTAGTCGAGGGGCCCCGTGCTAAAGTCGAGAGTCTGTGTCATGATGCCCTGAACCACGAGACTGTCGACCGGGGTCCAGAGCTTTGGCTGATAGCCGAGCAGCTTAAACAGCACAGGAAGGCGTCCCGTTGCCGTATCCTTTGCAATGACGTCATTCACGCCTTGACTGTAGGCGAGGAGCGCCTGTCGCGCAGGACTGTTTGCGGACATTTGCCGCCATTCCAGTTGCGCCGTGCGCAGGATCCCCAATTGGTCTTCGAACTTGTCGGACGAGAGCGCCGCGGGACCAACCACTTGCGAGAGCAGCCCCTCGCCCTGACGACGCATCAGGTCCATTTGAAACAGGCGGAATTTGGCGTGCAGGTACCCGATCGCAAAAAATAGATCGCGGTTTGTTTTCGCATGGATGTAGGCCGTTCCGTTCTTGTCAAACGTGATCTGGACCGGGTTGTTCAGACCCGGGGCATGAAGGGTCTCGGAGGTTGGCAAGTGCGCGCCGGATGCGACGGTCCAGACGCCTGTGCCGGGATTAAATGTCGGGCCGAGCGCCGGGAGCGGACCCGCGCCATTCGCCGCCAGATACGCAACCCCGGCTCCCGCAAGGAGCGCGGCCGCGAAGTTCGCCCATCTCAACCCTATCCGTGTTTTCATATAGGATCACGATCCTCGTAGCTATCTATATTATGGTACAGTCTTAGTATACGGCATTTCTCAGACGGTGGTTGATTGAATTTTATCGCGGTCTATGTAAAATTGCGTTTGACCGTGGCGGGAATTTTGGCCCATTCTGAAGAGAGAACTACGGATCAATGAGGAGGACGATTCGGGGTGGGGATCGGAAGCCGCATTGCGGTCATTGGATCGAGCGGCGCGGGAAAGTCGACTTTTTCACGGCTGTTAGGGGAGATTACCGGGCTTCCGGTCGTTCACCTGGATCGCCTGTACTGGCATCCCGGATGGGTTCAGACGCCCCGAGAGCAGTGGGTGGAGGCGCAACGGGAGACGATAGAACAGGATAAGTGGGTCATCGACGGGAATTATGGCAGCACGATGGACATGCGGCTGGAAGCTGCGGACACGGTCATTTTCCTCGATTTTCCGAGAACTCTTTGTCTGGTTCGCGCGCTCAAAAGGAGAGTTCAATATCACGGGCGAACGAGACCTGATCTCGGTGAGGGCTGCGAGGAGAAGATGGATCTTGAGTTCTTGAAGTGGATCTGGGACTTTCCGAAGCGGGAACGCGGGAACATTCTCAGTAGGCTTGACGCGGCTAGTCAACGCGGAAAGGCGATCGTTCATCTGCGGTCTCCGAGACAGACGGATGAGTATTTGCGGTCCTTGCGGGAGCGTGAATCATGAACATCATGGATAACTTGAGTCAGCGCTCCGTATGCGTCAGCACTGGCAGTGACGGCAGGGGATTGACCTGCGCGATGTGCTGGGTTACAGTCAACGAGGAGGGAGCATTCCTTTTTATGGACTATGGCGCTTATGGGCAGTAAAACTGAATAAGTGCAGGAAGGCAGGTGCTTAATACTGCAGATTCATAACGCAAAATGGGTTTTTTCAGTTATCACTGACGAGGTTAAACGGTGGGACCCTTTCGGTCTTGTGGCTGGTGGAGCTCCCGATGACGAATTCAACATAGAAGTCGCTAGAATTCAAAAGGGATTACCGCTGATTGAGTCGCCGGAGGGACTAGCAGAGACAATCCAAACGGTATTTTTAAAGAGTTTCAACAACAAGTTTCCTTTGGACGATTGTATGCAAGTAGCCGATAAAATTTGGAATCGAATAAACGAAGGGACACAAAATCAATAGTGTGATTGGATAACTTCTGTCGCTAAAGGGCGCGAATGTGCAAGAAGCACGCCCCGTGCAGACTGCATAAATACTAAGAACGCGGTATATTAGAGCGCCGCGTTCTTCTGCATTTTTAGTTGTGGAAAACAGCTGTTGGTGAATCCACAAATCACAGCGTGAGGATATTCATGTTTCCGATGGACCCAGCATCCGCGTTCTCTTTGACCTCTTCGTCAGCGTCCTCCACGAGCCCGGTGTTCGAGATCATTTTCGCCCGAATCACCCCACATTGTTCCTCCGTGCCTTTGATGATGCCAAAGTTGGTGACGGATTCCACTTTGTCTGCAAGCAATTTCGGATCGACGTTTTCTGAGATGTTCAGGATACCCGACACCACCAAACCCAACTTCTCCGGGGTATACACCAATTCGGACTTGGTAAGCTTGTATTCGCCGTCAATCATGAGCAACTTTCCACTGTAGTCCAGGAATGAGACGTTCACATCGTCGCAACGTTGATAAACGGACACCTTCAGTTCCTTGCGACAAATGACCTTTCCTCCTACATGCAGCGAGTGGATGGATTTCTCGAGATCCGCGACCGTGACTTTATCAGAAATCCTCAAGTCTCCAGTAATGTACACATCCGCCTGATCGAATCGAGATACTGTGAGATCTTCAAGAACGAGATCGTCGTCTATAAACTGTGCGCGAGAGGGGATCACGTTCAGTTCACATCGATGCAGATTGTGCAATTTGAAGTTCAGCACGGTCAGGAATTCTTCCCGGACATAAGCTTCTCCAAGAAACTCGACTCGCGCAATTCGTTCACGGAGCAAATCCTGGTCGAGGTCGTCCGTCATCTTGACGGCCCTCATGAAGACCAGCTTCGTGCCGGGATTCAACGACTGCAGAAACTGGTTGTTGACCTGCGCGTTCTGCTGCACGAGTTCGGCATCATCCATGTACGGAATGACTTTGCAATTAGGTGATCGCATCTTGTTGGTAATTTCACCCACCAACCACTCCGGACAATAGATCTTCCCGTATACCAGTAACAAGCCCAACCCATCGTGCAGCAGGTCTTCAGTGACATCTGGTTGTACGACCCGTTCGACCGTTCACACATACGGCCAGCGGCTCTGAACGACTGGACAGGATACATTTGTTCAGTTCGTAGCTTCCATTTACCTGAAAGCGCCGTAAAGCCCCGCGCTTCAGCGCTGGGGATATAAGGCGTATCTTTTGATCTTCGCTCTGGAAATAAATAGATTAGAGTAGTATACTGATGCCATGGAATACAAATCCAATCGAAATATTGTGCACTCTTGCAAGTATTAGGTGGTCTGGTGTTCCAAATATCGTCGCGGCGTACTCGTAAGCGGTGTGGATGAACGCCTGAAGGCCATCCTTCGGGAAGTGGCGCAGGAGCGGTAGGTGGAGGTGATCGAGCTTGAGGTGATGCCGGATCATGTGCACCTGTTGGTGGAGGTGGACCCTCAGTTCGGTATCCACCGCCTGATCCGGTTGATGAAGGGGCGCAGTTCCCATCACTTGCGGCTAGAGTTCCCGTGGTTGAAGAAACGATTGCCGACGCTTTGGACAAATTCCTATTTTGTCTCCACGGTTGGAGGTG
>JAJZEE010000050.1 GCA_021805735.1 Bacillota bacterium | reverse complement strand
CCGCTCGACTTGCATGTATTAGGCACGCCGCCAGCGTTCGTCCTGAGCCAGGATCAAACTCTCAAGCGTTGTGTTTCTGTGCGTTCTCCATCTTCGATACGTGTTTAGTTTTCAAGGATCAATCCCGCTCCGTTTCCCCTTTTCCAGGGAACCATTTCGGTCTTTCCTCGCCTCTCGTTCGCGGCGACAAAACGTAATATAGCACAGCCGACTAACACGAGTCAACTCAAAATAGAGCATTTTTCGGAAGGTAATTTATAACACGTTGGAAGTTTATTGAAAGTCGGAAGAAACATTCGCAACGCGGCGTTACATAGCATCCTATCATCATGAGGGCTTTCGTCCAAGGGCTACAACCTGTGCGCTGGAGTGAAATTCCCATGTATTCTCCTCGTTGGCATAGGCGGTAAGGCAAAGGTCAAAGTCCTGTTCGGACATAATGCCTTCACGAACGAGATCATCGCGCACTGAGAGAAATCGCCTCACTGCAAACAGGTGCGCGGAATCATTAGGTTGAATGAACGCATGCTGCGACAGTACTTGGGCCGAGGCCGTGACTTGAGCGAAATTCGCTCGCTGCAGGAACGTCGACAGTTTCCGCCCAATGACACGGTCGCCTCCACGCATCTGCTGCAGACGTATGAACGCGCCATGCAGATCGACAAACGCACTGGATTCCGGATACGTTACGGTCATGTTTTCGTCAATGTCGATGAGGATGACATACCCGCCAGGCCGTAATACTCGCCTCATCTCTTCAATCGCGCGTGTTGCATCAGTGAGGTGCTGCAGCACAAAGCGGGCAATCACGACATCGAATGATTCATTTGTGTACGGCATGGCGTACACATCGCCTTCATCAAACTTGGGGATACTGTCTGAATGGTATCCTCCTTTATTCCGGATAGCCACTGCGAGTTCGCGGGCGACGGCAATCTTTCCATCATCGAAGTCAATCCCCCGAATTTGCAGGTCAAGCGGCAAACAGGCCAGATCGAGGGCCAATGCTCCAAATCCGCTCCCGATATCCAACACTGCGGCGGCAGTCTGAAAGGGCATTTGTCTAAACATGGCCCTCCGCGACGCCCCTGTATAGATTGTCTGCTCCAGGAGCCAGCGATCCCGAATATCGGGATGGGCCAGAAGATAGTCCGCGAGCGTCTCGTCAACCACCCGCCAATTGAAGTCGTCCATTGCTTTCCCTCTTTCTTTTTAGCCTGGTTGTATCCATGAGTGAACACGCGAACCCTTTTCGGACAGCCTTTTCCTCCATTTTGTTACGGCAGAACTTTACTGCACGCTTCAGCAAAGGCCTCCACAATTTGTTGAATATCCTCTTTGGAATGCTGAGCAGTAAGTGTCAACCGGATACGCGCACTCCCGGTCGGCACAGTTGGCGGCCGAATCGCAGGAGCGTATACATCAGATGCAAGCAGAGATGCGGAAAAAGTCATCGCACGCTTTGCATCGCCCAGCACAACAGGGATAATGGGTGTCACGCCGGGAACTACTGACAGGCCAAGACGCTCGAGCCGCCTGCGCAGCAGTATTCCGTTGTATTCCAGAGTTTCTCGGCGTTCCGGTTCGGATGCTGCGATCTCGATACTCGCCACTGCGGCGCCGACAGAGGCTGGCGCTAACCCGGTATTGAATATGAATGATCGCGCTCTGTTTGTGAGGAACGCGATCAGCTTCGCGGATCCGGCCACGAATCCCCCCTCCGCACCGAGAGCTTTGGACAGAGTGCCCATATGCAGATCAACTGCCTCAGAAGGCACTCCAAAATGGTCTGCAGTGCCCGCGCCTCGAGCGCCTATGACACCCGTGGCGTGGGCGTCGTCGACCATCAACATGGTATGATAGTCATCTCTAAGCCGCACCAGATCCGGTAGACGGGCGATATCGCCATCCATGGAAAATACGCCGTCAGTGACGATCATGCGTCTTCTGGCGCCCGTCACCTTCCGCAACAGCGACTCCAGGTGATCCATATCCGAATGTCGGTAGACATTTACGCGCGCCCGTGACAGACGACATCCATCAATAATGCTTGCATGATTGAGTTCATCCGAAAAGATCTCGTCTTCAGGACCAAGCAGCGCGGTTATGGCTCCGAGATTTGCCAAATAGCCGGAACTGAACAGCAGCGCCGCCGCCGTTCCCTTCAGTTCAGCTATACTTCTCTCCAGATGCGCATGCATGTCCGTATGTCCGGTCGTCAGTCGCGAGCCTGTAGCGCCTGTTCCATAACGACGCACTGCAGTGATAGCCGCCTTCTGGACACGTTCGTCCGTTGCCAGGCCCAGATAGTTGTTAGAAGCGCACAGCAGCAAACGGTGATTTCCAATTGTAACGCGGGTGCTCGTTACATCCGAAAACGCAGTTAAAGCGCGCAGCAGATGTGCGCTCTCCAGGTGCTCAAGTTCACGCTCAAGCATACAGTCCAGATCGATCGCAACCGCTCCTCTCCCCGTTGAGAAGTGTCAGCAGGTCGTTCTTTTGACCATGCTCATCGGCCATTACTGACTCTGCCTCTTTTTGAGCTGCCAGCGCAGATAGGCATTGACGAACCCGTCGAGTTCTCCGTCGACAACCGCCTGAACATTGCCCACCTCATGGTTGGTCCGATGATCCTTGACAAGAGAATAGGGATGAAACACATACGAGCGAATTTGACTCCCCCACCCGATGTCCTTCTGTTCTCCGCGCAAGGTTGCCAGTTCTGCCTCCTGCTCTTCACGTTTTTTCTCATAGAGCCTGGCCACCAGCAGTTTCATGGCCACCGCGCGGTTCTGGATTTGCGATCGTTCACTCTGACACGTCACAACAATGTTCGTAGACAAGTGTGTAATCCGAACCGCAGAATCTGTTGTATTGACGTGTTGACCGCCTGCGCCAGTGGAACGGTACGTGTCCACCTTGATTTCTTCCGGACGGATCTCTACAGCCACATCCTCGTCAATCTCCGGAATGACGTCCACGGAGGCAAAAGAGGTATGTCGGCGTCCTGAACTGTCAAACGGGGAAATTCTCACCAGACGGTGAACGCCTTTCTCCGCCTTCATATACCCATACGCATTGTGACCTTTGACCAACAAAGTAACACTCTTCAGGCCAGCCTCATCCCCCGGCAGATAATCGAGCGTCTCAACCCTCCAGCCTCTTCGTTCGGCCCACCTTGTGTACATGCGCAACAAAATGAGAGCCCAGTCTTGAGACTCCGTGCCCCCTGCTCCCGGATGCAATTCGACAATCGCGTTGTTCCGATCATACGGCCCATCGAGTAACAGTTCCAGATCGAACGCGTCAAGCTCCTCAAGCAGTCTGTCACTGCCGTTGTCGGCCTCCGCAAACAATTGCTGATCCTGTTCCTCTTCCGCCAATTCGAGCGCTACTTTCAGATCTTCAAGTTCAGTGATCAACGCAGTATAACGTTCCGTCAGATCTTTGATGCCATTCAATTCTGCGATAACCTTCTGAGCGTGTTCCTGATCATCCCAAAAATCGCTGGCCATCATCCAATTTTCCAGTTCACGTATGCGAATTACCTTCGCCGATACGTCAAAGAGACCTCCCGATATCCGCCAGTCTTTGGTCCATACTCTGCAATTGTTGCCTTAACTCTCCGAACGTCTCCGCCATCAGACTGCCCCCTATTGCCATTAGAAACTTACAGTGCCAGTCACTCCACGCAATTACATCTGATTGTCATGATGAGGTGAACAGAGGTTGCGGCGTTTCAGCCGGCAACTCCTGAAATGCAACTTGTGACTTGAACATGTATGTCGCAACATCCTCGCGGATACTGTGGATCATCTGCTCAAACATGTCATAGCCTTCTTGTTGATAAGCTGTGAGCGGATCAATCTGCGCATACCCGCGCAAATGAATGCCCTGTCGCAATGTCTCCATGGCATCGATGTGGTCCATCCATTTACTGTCTACCGTACGCAACAGCACCATGCGCTCCAGTTCCCGAACGAAGTCGCCAAGCTCGGTTTCCCGCGCCTGATACTCCACCTCTACCTGTTCATAAAGATAGTCGCGGAGCTCCTCCCGTTCCAGTCTTCGCAGATCGTCCTCATGAATCCGGCCCGGCGAGAGAAAAAGGTGTTCTCCGTATTCCAGCAGACCAGGCATGTCCCAGTCCTCCGGAATCTGTTCTTCGAGGCAGTACGTCCTGAGCATAAAGTCAACCAGGTCATGGCCCATGCCTGACACAATGTCGCGAAGATGATCCTGCTTCAGAATCTGCATCCGCTGGCGGTACACCACCTCGCGTTGCTTGTTCATCACATCGTCATACTTCAATACATGCTTCCGAATGTCGTAATTGTTGGCCTCCACCTTGCGCTGAGCCCGTTCAATGGCCTTTGTCACCATTTTATTTTCGATCGGCTGATCTTCCTCAATCCCCAACTTATCCATGAGACCCATGATATTCTCAGCGCCAAACAGTCGCATGAGGTCGTCTTGCAACGACAGGTAGAACTGTGACGACCCGGGATCTCCCTGGCGACCCGCCCGTCCGCGCAACTGGTTATCGATGCGCCTGCTCTCGTGGCGTTCCGTGCCTATGATGTGCAACCCGCCAAGTTCTACGACTCCGTCGCCAAGAATGATGTCCGTACCGCGGCCCGCCATGTTGGTTGCAATAGTCACCAGAGCGTGTTCTCCGGCATGAGACACGATCTCGGCTTCACGCTCATGGTACTTCGCGTTTAGAACCTGATGCTTGATCCCTCGTTTACGCAGCATATCAGACAGTATCTCTGATTTTTCCACCGAGGTGGTGCCCACGAGAACCGGCTGTCCGGTTTTATTCCGCGCTTCAATCTCATTGACCACGGATTGGAACTTTCCTCGCACCGTTTTATACACGATATCTGACTGATCCCGACGCTGATTCGGTTTGTTCGGAGGAATCTGTACGACATCCATACCGTAAATGTCGATCAGTTCCTGCTGCTCCGTTTTCGCGGTGCCGGTCATACCGGAAAGTTTCTTATACATCCGAAAGTAGTTCTGCAAAGTAATGGTAGCCAATGTCTTGGATTCGTTTTGTACCTTGACGCCTTCTTTGGCTTCTATCGCCTGATGCAATCCATCACTGTACCGACGACCCTGCATCATGCGCCCCGTAAACTCGTCAACGATGACAACTTCTTCGCCCTGTACGACGTAGTCCTTGTCCCGCTTCATAAGCGCATGCGCTTTCAGGGCCTGGGTAATGTGGTGATGGGTGGTCACCTGGTTGGGATCAAACAGATTATCCAAGTGAAAATACCGTTCCGCCTTATGGATTCCAGTGTCCGTAAGATTGACGCTGCGCGCCTTTTCATCAAACTTGTAATCGTCTTCCACTGTCAGGGAACGCACGAACAGATCCGCCATGAAGTATAGATCGGTGGATTTCTCTGCCGGCCCGGAAATAATGAGCGGGGTTCGCGCCTCGTCAATCAGGATGCTGTCGACTTCGTCAACGACCGCATATTGCAATGGACGCTGCACCATCTCTTCGAGCGTCATCACCATGTTGTCACGCAGATAATCAAAGCCGAATTCGTTGTTCGTTCCGTAAGTAATGTCGGCTCGATACGCTTCCTGCTTTTCAAAATGAGACAGGCCGTGCACATTCAGGCCCACCGTCAGGCCTAAAAACCGATGCACCTGGCCCATCCACTCGCTGTCGCGACGCGCCAGGTAATCGTTCACCGTGACGACATGTACACCCTGCCCTGTCAACGCGTTCAGATACGCCGGCAAGGTGGCCACGAGAGTTTTCCCTTCGCCAGTTTTCATCTCGGCGACACGGCCATGGTGCAAAACGATACCCCCGACCAGTTGCACGTCAAAATGACGCATGCCCAAAACCCGTTTTGCCGCTTCACGAACCACCGCAAAAGCTTCCGGAAGGAGAGCGTCAAGTTTTTCTCCGTTTTCGTACCGCTCTTTGAAGATCGCCGTCTTAGCGCGCAGTTCTTCGTCACTCAGCGCTTCCAACTGCGGTTCCATTGTTCGGATTTTCTCAACAGTTCGGAGCAGTCGCTTGATTTCGCGATCATTACTGCTGCCCACGACGTTCTTAATGAACCCTATCAACAGGGTGTCACTCCCCTCAGACAGACAACAGCTTGCATTCGTCCTAGAGCAATATTGTACCTCTTTCCCATCGCGTATACAATAAAGGGCGGCTCCTGCCGCCCTCATTCATACAAAGTGGCCTTATTTATGAGTTATGGGAGATACTGCGGTTATACTCGTACTCACCATTTGCCACACCGAGAAGCACGGCCATGGCGATCACAGCGGCCCACGGTGTATGGACAGCCCGCGCAAAGATCACGCCGACCAAACCGATTAAGAGGCTGACCAGCATGGTCACAGCCAGCGAGGTGGCGCCAGACAGCCGCCGGAGATTCCAGAAGAGCAGATGTACAGCCTTCCAAATGACGAGAAACACGACAACCTGCAAAATCCAGATCAAGACCCCCATCATTTCACCTCCTTCGGTCAGCGCGCCAAGAATCGCCTATAACTAGCGTATTCCACGCGCCAGTCCATTTTGCCGAAGAAGGTGGGGGAACTCATTTCTTCATCGTTCATTGCCAAATCACGTTGCTTCCGGCCTGGACAGGTCAAGGGTCAACTGGTTTCGATGAGGCCATACTGGCCATCGTGCCGACGATAGACAACGTTCGTCACTTGCGTATCGGCGTTTGCAAATACGAAAAAATCATGTCCAAGCAAGTCCATCTGCAGAATTGCTTCGGACAGATGCATCGGTTTCATGTCGAATCGCTTAATGCGAACTACCGGATATTCGGAATCATCGTCCGTATCCGACAGAGCGGCAGTATCCACCATGGCGGCGTGGCCACGGAATCCTTCCTTTGCTTTGCTCCCCTCCACTTTCATCCGATGTCCCACTTTTTGACCTATTTTGTGCTTATATTTGTCTAGCTGTTTTTCCAACTTGTCCATCATCATGTCAATCGAAGCGTACATATCTCCAGACCGCTCTTCCGCCCTCAAAATCATGTGCGCCACAGGGATCATGGTTTCCACCGTGTGGACATCCCGCGTCACCGACATCGTCACAGTCGCTTCCTGATCTGCGGACGCCTCAAAATATCGTTCAATCCGTGCAAACTTCTTCTCCAGATACTCTCTTAAGGCAGGCGTTACATCAAGATGATGGTCTCCACGAACGTGAATCTTCATCCTTGTGTTCCTCCCTTCGGAATTAACGAGATTATAACACCGTCTCAACGATATCGCAAAGGAATTCACAAACTATTGCGATCCTTTTGCGGCGGTCGAGTATCTCCATGCTACGCATCAAAATGTGTTATATGCTAGAGTTGGTTGCCCGAAACACTAATCATATCCAAAATCATACGGACATGCGGGCCATCGACCCCCACGCCGCTGCGCAGCCATCAGCAGAATGAAAATCCTGCTTGCCAGGACGCAGATGCTGTGCCCGACCGGCATTTCAGAAATGAAAGTGGCTCGCCTGAACGGATCCTGCATTGTACTGCAGCGAGTTTTGCGGCCTTTCGGCCGCACCTGTCCGAGCGGCAGTACAATGCAGGATCCGTTCAGGCATGGCAGAATCCGTCCAAGCATGGCAAGATCCGGCTAGGCAAGGAACATTTATCGAGACAAGGAGGCGCCTGTATGGACTACACCGACGTAACGCCTGAACAACAGGCGTACATACGCAGACTGGCCAATCGCCTCGTGCGCTTGCGCAAAAGCTCTTCCATTGACGCCGATGACCTCGCTTCCGCCGCTGCGATTCGTTGGTGGCGCTACTGTCTCCGGGTTCCGGAAGGCATTGATCCATCCCTGACCGAGATCTCATTCCGGCAACAGGTCAAATTCGCCATGCGCGATGTCCTTCGTGAATCCGCCCCGGTCAAAACGACTCGCGCCTACCAAACCAAACTAAAGGCATATGAAACTCCTTACACGGTAAGCCTCGACCACGCGATTGATATCAGCGCCGGCGATGACCATCCGGACTTGGAGTTGTGGCTTGACGTTGTCGCTGGCGTCAACCAGTTGGCGCCCCGCGAACAGACAATCCTGTCCCTAGCTGTCGAGCACGGTTACTCATTTACTGAAATCGCGTATGCCATGGACGTATCAGTATCCACGATTACCAGGGCCTATCAGCGCGCATTGCAAAGCATTCGCGAAAATCTGTCGGACAGCCAAAAAGCGCGCAAAAAATAGCGAATTTTGACCGTTTATATAAGTGAGGGGGTAAAAGAGCATGAGTTCATCGCCCATCGAACCGCCAAACAACGTAAATCCCATCGTCAGAGCGCAGAATGGTCGCGGCGCAAGCAAAGCGGCGCACCACACCGGTCGATCAGACACGGCAAGTAGATCGCAGCAACTCGAACATATTCGCGCGCAGATCGCAAGCGGCACATTTACCGTAGACGCGGGAAAGTTGGCGCGCAGCCTTATAGAGAACGGACTGCTCAAGCAGCCCTGACGGAGAAAGCAGGGTTCTCGATGTCAGGTGAGCTAGGACTCGCGCGAAACCCAGTCTTGACATGATGCAGGGTGATCGATTCTGACAGAACGTTTCCGGAAAGGGCGTGACGACGTGAGCACAGCGAATGCGAACACTCTGATGACGGAGATCGAGACCGTGACGGAGGATGTTCTTGCCGCACTGACCGATCATCGTCCCAGTGACCTTGAGCCGCTCGTGGTCAAACAGTGTCAACTCATGCGTCAGTTGGGATCATTTCCGATTCAGGATGTCGACCATGGTCGCTTGCGACGACTTCAGGGCGTGGTCGTGAGACAACAGACGCTGATCGCACAGGCGTTGCAAGTCACGGACTCGTTCTTACAGGAACTCAGCCGGATACGCGCCTTCGATCAAGTCGGCTAGGAAGCGGAAGAACGATCCCGGCGCAGGCTTTTAGCTTCAGACCGCTGGAAGGGGCCGCAGTGATGAGCATATCCACATTTTCCGTACTGAACATTGGGGTAACTGCCCTTGACGCCATGCAGCAGGCTCAGGCTGTGGTGGCAAACAATATGGCGAACGCCAATACACCGGGCTACGTTCAGGAAAGCACCGCTTTTGTGGAGGCGCCCGCTTATCCGCCGTTGCCGTCAAACAATGCGCCGATTATAAGCGGCCAACTCGGTCAGGGCGTCCAGGTGGCGGCGATCAACCGTCAGACCAGCGCGTTTGTCAACCAGCAAGACCGCGCCAACCAAGGCGCTTACAACATGTACAAGACACACAGCCAAACCCTCAGCAACATTGAGGCCATCCTGAACGAGCCAAGTTCACAGAGCCTGCAAAACGCTCTCGACCAATTTTTTCAGTCCTGGCAGACTTTATCCACAGATCCGTCCAATACGGCGGCTCGCCAGTCCGTGCTGAGCAGCGCGCAGACACTCGGGCAAACCTTTCAGACCGTGACGACTCAATTGCAGCAAACACAGACAAATCTCGGAACGACCATTATAGGGCAGCTTGGCGAACTCAATCAGTACGCCAGCCAGGTGGCGACGCTTAACCAACAGATCGCTGGGGTTCTGGCCGCCGGCGAAAACCCGAACCAGTTGCTGGATCAACGCGGAGTCCTGCTGAATCAGATGGCTGGGCTGGCCGGCATCAGTTACTCGCAGGACGCCAGCATGAACGGCGCGGTGAACGTATCCATCCAGACGCCAACCGGATCCATCGCTCTTGTAACAGGATCCACGGCAGCGACGTATCCACCCGGAGCGCCCGTTTCACCCACTACGTTGCAACCACAGACAGCATCGGTTGCAACCCTGAATCCGTATCTGTCCTATATAACATCGGGTTCCATAGCAGGCAATCTGCAGAGTTATGACGATACAAGCAATGTGCTGAGCAATCTCGACGCCATGCTGACCCAGTTTGCAAGCACTGTCAACAATCAGCAGCAACAGGGCTACAACCTTAACAGTTCAACCCACAGTCCTGCGTTATTTGCCATCAATTTTACGACAGCCAACCATGTATATCTGTCTCTCGGCAGCGGGCTGACTCCTGATCAGGTCGGAGCGGCGGGAACACCCAATCAGCCTGGCGATAACACCAACGCCTTGGCCGTGACTCAACTGCAAAACCAGTCCTATAACTTTACCTATAGCTACAACTCTCTGGCGACAGGCGCGACGGTCAATTCGACTTACTCCGGAACCTTCGATCAAGCGATCAGCCAGACGGTCGCAAACATCGGCGTTGAAGCAGCCGCAGTGAATTCCAGTCAAACCACCGCCCAGGCTCTCTCGCAGCAAAGCAGTATGTTGCGACAGTCGATTTCGGGCGTTGACCAGAATCAGCAGGCCGCTAACATGGTCGCGTATCAAAACTCGTACAACGCGGCGGCCAAGTTCATCAGTGTCTTCGATCAGATGCTGCAGACTTTGATCAGCAACGTATAGAGCGGCGACCCGCTTTGATGGATATCGACCTTGTCTGGGCGCAAACCTGAAATGGTGGTGTAAACGATGAGAATTACACAAACGATGATGACTCAGCAATTTCTCAACAACATCACAAACGATAACCAGCGCATGTCGCAACTGGAGCAGGAACTGTCCACCGGCAAGCAGTTGAACAGCCCTTCGGACAATCCGCTGGCCGTTTCGCAGGACATGGGAATACGGGCGATCCTGGCTCAGACACAAGGATATGCGAGCACCATCTCTGCAGGGCTAACCTGGATGAACAACACGTCTGGCGCGCTGCAAAACATCATCACAGGGTTGCAGACCATCCGCACCCAAGTGGTCGAAGGCATCAGCGGCACCTCCAACACACCCGCGATCCAGCAGGCGCTGGCAAAATCGGTACAGCAGTTGACGGCCGGCATTAACCAGACCCTGGATTCCCAGCAAGGCAATCGGTACCTCTTCGGCGGTACGCAGACCAGTACCGCTCCGACGACAAGTTTGTCCTCGGCGTCCGGCGCCCTGAACTATCAGGTTGCCAATAACACCACAATCCCGGTCAATGTCACTGCCTCGTCCCTGTTCTTGACAACGCCTTCGGGGGCCTCCAGCAACCTGCAGCAAACGCTGGGCAATATCGTCACCGACCTGCAGGCCGGCAACACGCAGGGATTGCAGTCCGACCTGGCGGATTTGAGCGCCAATCTGAACAACGTGGTCAACGCCAACGCTGACCTGGGAACCAGAATCAATCGACTGACCGCTCTGCAGAACCAGATGACCCAGTACAGCACAACCATGACCAACCAGAAGGGGGTGATCGAAGACGCGAACATGGCGAAGGTGATCACTCAGTTCAATACGGATCAGACGGTGTATACCGCCGCGCTTAAAATGGGCGCCCAAATCCTTTTGCCTGCTCTCGTCAACTTCTTGCCATAACGGTTGATAGCAATGGCTCGACCATTGCCATCGTTTCAAAAAAAGGTAGAAAGGGTGTTTAACCATATGTCAACAGCATTTAGTATTAACAATAACGCAGCGGCTTCCGGCATTCTCGCCAACCTGAACTATGTTCAGAATCAGATCAACACCTCGTATGCGCAGTTGTCATCCGGCAACAGAATCAACAGCGCAGCCGCGGACCCGGCGGGATACGCCATATCGCAGCAGATGACTTCCCAGGTCAACGGTCTCAACCAGGCGACCCAGAACGCGCAGAATGGAATCAGCCTGATTCAGACCGCTTCGGGCGCCATGAACCAGGTGGAAAACATCTTGCAAACCATGAACACGCTGGCTGTTGAAGCGTCAAACGGCACGCAAAGCTCAAGCGACCTCGCCAACCTCCAACAGGAAATGACTGCACTCACCACACAAATTAACAATATCGGTGGGCAGACGCAGTTCAACGGTATTCAGGTTCTAAATGGCGGATCAGTCGCAAGTTCAGGCATCACTTTCCAGGTAGGCGCTCAGCAAACCCAAACGCTGACGCTAACCATTGCAACCATCAGCGCAAATGCGCTCGGCGTCGGCACTTCAAGCATCTCGATCAGCACCCAGGCGTCCGCGCAGGCAGCCATCTCCGTCATCCAAACGGCGATTACCAACCTGTCTGCTTACCAAGCAAACGTCGGAGCGGTGCAGGATCAGTTGAACTATACGGTCTCCAACCTGCAAAACTCCGCGCAAAACCTGCAAAATGCTGAATCGGCCATCACCAACACCAATATGGCAAGCGCCTATACTCAGTTCACACAGCAACAGGTGCTTTCCCAAGTCGGTCTGGCCATGCTGGGTCAGGCGCAGCAGCAACCAGCCGCAATCCTGAAATTGCTCAGCTAACTATAAATTGCTCAGCCAACTTTGAAGTACACGCCATGAGCACGGAGTCCGTCGGATTGGTTTCGCTCCGGCGGACTCCCCAAGTGACAGGAGGCGATTCCTTTGTCAGTGAACCTGCTCCAACAACTCAACACCGTTTCCAATCCGAACGGGGTTGGTATTCCCGTGACCACGTACGCTTCCGAGATGCAAAAAATCCTGACGCAACAATTGACCACCGCGCCCAACAACGAGCTTAGCAGTTTGAACGCGAGCCAGAGCGCATTGACCGCCTTGCAGGCGGCTCTGCAGTCATTTCAGACAGCCACCTATACCCTGGCGAGCTCTGCGAACTGGAACAGTGTGTCCGCCGCGTCGAGCGACCCGTCAGCGTTTACGGCAACGACAGCTTCCGGCGCGCAACCGGGCATCTACTCGCTGCAGGTGACCGCTTTGGCGCAGAATCAGACGAACATCCAAAACTCCGACTACGCGTCCAGCGCTTCCGGGTCATCAAATTTCACGTCTGGCTCCATCACCATTACCCCGAGCACAATCAACGGCGGCGCAACGCAGACCATTAGCGTGGCTGCGAATGAGAGTCTGAACTCGATCGCATCTGCTGTCAATGCGGATACCACCCTAACTGGCGTGGCAGCGCAGGTTCTGTACAACGGCTCTTCGTATCAGCTCGAATTTTCCTCAACCCAAACAGGCACTGCTTATGCATATACACTTGGAGGCACACTGATCGGAACAGGCGCCGGTCAATTTACGACCACAAACACGAGCGCTGCCAACGCGTCCATTAACCTGGGCGGCGTAACCCTGTCGTCTTCCACAAATACGTTCACGAATTCGATACCAAATGTCACGATTAACGTTTCCAACACGATGTCAACGGCAGGCACTCTCAGCATCGCCTCAAGCACATCCAGCACCGTTGCCGCCGTGCAGACCTGGATGTCGTCGTATAATAGCCTGATTGACCTGTTGCATAAGGATACAGCCTACACCCCTTCGACAAATACCAGCAATCCGAATTCCAGCGGCACATCTGGACCTCTGTTCACCGACACAAACGCCAACAATCTGTTATCACAGTTGCCGGCCGCCGTCAGTCAGATCGTGTCCGGTGTAAGCTCCAGCATGAATTCCCTTGCAGCGGTAGGGATCGTCGAGAGTCCGACCACCGGTCACCTGGAATTCCAGTCGTCGACCGGATTTACCGGCACGTCCTTCACCGGAACATTGCAAGACGGGCAGACCATGTTTACCAACGCGCTCACCTCCAATGCGAGCGGGGTTCAGCAGTTGTTTGGCATTGTGCAAAATAACTCCTCGAGTACGGCCTTTCCAACAACTGGCGTGCTGGGAAGTGTGAGCAATCTCCTGACCACGTACCTGACAGGAGCGGGCGGCCAGTCAAGCCCCATTCAGTCGGATCTCAATTCGATTTCTGCTCAGGAGACAAATATCAACAACTACCTGACGCAAGTCAATCAACAAATCGCACAGAGCGTCGCCAATTTTACGTCGCAGTTAAACGCCCTGAACGCCGCAATCCAGCAATCCCAGGCGCAAACCCAAGCGCTGAGCGCCCTGCTGAACGGTTCAAGCGGTGCCGGATCCTCATCAGGAAGTTCAATTCCCTAATAGCAGGAATGCGAACCCACAGGCGGCATGATGATTATGAGCGCAGGTGAAAACCATGGAACACCCAGAATTATCCAATGACTGGAACTTTATAGAACGCCTATATGGGATGATCATGACCTGCCTCGCAGCAGAGCGGTACCATGAGGCCTATGCCTTGATGAGTGACCGAACCAAACGAATCTGCCTGCTTCGCGCGGAATCCGGGGCACCGCGGGAAATCCTCCTGCAAATGGCCGCATCCACCACGAAGCTTGAAGCCGCGATCCATCAGGCGATGCAGGAGGTGCAACAAAAACTTTATCACGAGATAAATTCAACCGCAGCTCGCCGCGCCTACACTGTGTCAAACGCACTCGGACAATATCGTAAACCAGGCCACATATAGAAGGGACTGACACTGTTTGTTGCTATCCGCCTGTCTGATTGTTAAAGACGAGCAGTGGACCATCCGCAAATGTCTCGAGTCCCTACAGGGAGTCGTTGACGAAATCATCATCGTGGACACCGGTTCAACCGACGACACAGTGCCCATTGCCCAGGAATACGGAGCTAAAATCTACAATTTCCCGTGGAACGACAACTTCAGCGACGCTCGCAATGAATCGCTGAGTCACGCCAGTGGAGAGTTTATCCTCGTGATCGACGCCGACGAATATTTGGATTCCACCGAGAAGCTGCAACTCCGTCCTTTTCTCGAGCAGACGAACGCGGAGGGCGTTACGGTGACCATTCGTAATTACGTCGGGTCGATGGCGCGCATACAGAGTACCTTGCCCCTTACGGTGGTGCGCGTGTTTCGCAGAGGTCATCTGTATGTTGGTACGGTTCACGAACAGGTCATTCCCTCCCTTCTGGCGTCCGGGGGCGCTATTGAGCAGCTGTCGCTTACGTTTCACCATGTTGGATATCTCGATGAATTCGTTTCCATCCGAAAAAAAACAGATCGGAACAACAAACTGCTGGCGGAAGAACTCACAAGATCTCCCGACGACCTGTTCCATCGCACAAATTTGATGGCCGAATATACGCGTAAAGGCAGATATGACATGTGCGTGGAACTCGCGGAAGAGACATACGCTCACCTGAAGGAAACTCAACCGGTTGAAACATGGAACCATATAGCCGCGCGGCTGATCATCTTTCTTATCATATCACTGGTGGAGACAAGACGACTGACACGAGCTCGTGAAGTCGCCCTGGAGGGCGTCGGCTACTTCCCTTGGCTGACCGACATCAAGAAGAGGTATGCTGGCATTCTGTCTGCGCAAGGTGACTGGATCACGGCTCTGGACACCCTGATGGAGTGTCGGAGCATGGGAGATCCCAAGCACACAATGATCGATACCGTCGAAGGCATGGGCACGTATTTGGCGGCTATGGATCTAGGAGATGTGTGGGCAAATCTGGGTGACGATTTCATGGCGCGCAAATGGTACCTGCAGGCGTTTTTCGAATATCCGCATCTGGATTATGTAACCTTCTCATTGTTGCATCTTCTGCCGAGAGACCCTGCTGTCGTGAGGGAGCATATCGAATCGCGGCTGACAGACTGGGTTGCGCTCGCCAACTACGCCGAAATGTACGCAATCCTAGGCTACGCCGACGCTGCGGACGTTGTCGCCCGAGCTGAAGAAAAGGTGGCTCGCGCAGGCACGGACATCACTCACCGTACCCGCATGGCCATCGCCCGACGCAACGGAACAGACCAGTTGCTTGACGAAGCCGCGCGCAATCCTTCCGAGCAAAAGTGGCTGTTATTGGGGTTGCATTATCTGGAGCTTGGCGACGAACCCCGCGCCAGAGAAGTGCTCGCACAAGCCGGACCGCGCGGAGAGTTTGTGATGGCCATCATCGCCAGGGCGTCCGATCCGGAAGCTGCGGGGTGGAATATCGAACCCTTGATCCGCGATCTGGTTGCCATGCACGCGGAGGGGTTGCTGAAGGGTTGGCTGCCACGCGCCGAAGATCGCGACACCGTATGGTCCTACATCAGATATTCGCCTCTTGCGTCCGTGTTGCAGTCCGTGGAATGGGCGGGGGTCACTGTGCGAGAGTGCGAACAAAACGCGCGTCGCCATTTTGCCGAGAAGCGCTGGGCAGAGGTACGCGTTTGGCTGGACCGCGCCCTGGCGTTCCCGCCCACAGTAACCAAGGTCATTCTAGAGTGCGATCTGGCGCTCGTCGAGCAGGATGTTCCCCGTGCACTGCGACTTCTGAGCATGGGCGCGGCGTTGTTTCCGGACTCAGAACTCATACGGGGAGCCATGAGACAGCTCCATGACATGGCGCCTGAGCCCGCCTCGCGTTTACAAGTTAACCGACGATTGGAGGATTTTTTAGTGAACCCCGCAGACGTTTACCGGACTCAGGCCATCAATACGATGCCTTTCAACATTCAGCTTTCGCAACTGCACGAGCGCGGCGCCCTGCTTACCAGACAGGCATTGTCGGACGCTGAAGCCGGCAAGGTGCAAGAGATGAGGGCGAACATCGAAGAGTTGCAAAACATCATTACTTTCCTGCGTTCCTCACTGGATCCGTCGCTGGAAGTATCGGCAATGACAGACCAGACATATGCCTATTTCTACAAGGTAACTGTAAAATGGTATCTGTATCCAGCCGGCATCAAAGAAGAGTATGACGCGATGATACACTTTTGGCAGTCCTGGGCTGAAACCTGGCGCAAAGTGCCTACTAACAATGCGTTATAGAGGTAGTCCGAACAGGATCAAGGCAAGCCGCTTTCCGAATACGCAAATAACGGCAAGCAAACAGTACAGGCCAAGTCTGATTTCATTTATGACTTGTCCCTGTGCTTGCTGGATAAATACCCAGCCTGTTTTCCTTGATCAGCCTTCATCTGCCTGGCTGCATCCTGTAAACTCTGTGACATTCGAACCCGACATGGGGCGCAAAACCTACCCGTGTCGATCGGGGTTCCACAGCCCGCGCACGGGTAAGTCGCTGTACCAGACGCCACCAATCTGCCTTCACGGAGAAAACTGAGAACCTTGTCTTGAGGCACCCCTGTCGCGGATGAGATATCTTGAACTGAAGCATTGGAATGATCCATAATATAATTTTTTACCACATCGAATAGGTGCTCTGACTGCTCGCGACACTCAGGGCACAACTTCCCTATCGTTCCCAAGTACACCCTGCCACACTCCTGGCAATTCATCAGTGGCATTGTAAGCCCCTCCTTGTACGCTGGAGATACGAACAAACGCAGCACTCAAATCTGCGAGGTAGGCGCGATGCCACAGTGTGCCGTGGAAATCCGGGCCAGTTTGTAGTGTCGCATGATCCGCGTTCCGATCGACTCGGGTGTTCAAGTTTCACCTGCGCTTGAGTTTGGCCGACATCAATCACGCGAGTGCTGCGGTGCTGCCGTGCTGCCATATTGCTATGGCTCTGCCGTGGGGCCGCCCCTCAACTGCCCGGAACCGCTACCGTGCTACGGTCAGCACGCACACTGACACGGCCTGTGCTGCAAACAGAACCTCGGCGCACGCATCAGCCGTCGCCCCGGTGGTGATCACGTCATCAACTAAAATCACATGTTGACCTGTTACCAGATTGGCGCCCCGCACCCGCTGCTGCCGCATAATTCGATTATACCTCATGGTTTTTCGGTACGCTGCCAGACTGTAAAACTTCATCCGCATATCAGCGTTCAACGTGAACGCCCCGTGCAGCGCCTGTTTTCTCTCCAACCGCGTGTGCGTGGTTTGGCTGCTGCCAATATCGACCCTTGTCAAGGCATGCAGCAGGGGCAGCTTCAGCTTTCGGCACAAGTAAGCTGCCAGCACTTCAGCCTGGTTGTATCCTCTTCGCGCCTGCTTTGTCGGATGCATCGGCACAGGCACAATGACCACATGACCATCATCCCCATAGTGACGTTCATGCGCTTCTACCAACCAGTCCCCAAGGATTGGCATCGCGCGCGTATCTCCCTGGTATTTGAGCGCCTTGATCAATTTCTCGACACTGCCGTCGTACGCCGCAAAAGCCCTCGCCGCAAAGAACACATGCGGTTCCAGTTTGCATTCAGGACACACAGCGCCCTGACCCGTTCGCCCACAGACTCTGCAAAGTCCGAACGTCAGCTCAGAGATGTCTCTCGCGCAATTCGAACACAGCCGCGGTTTCGCAATCCCCTGAGAAAGATGTCGAAAAGCATAGCCGCACAGTGGACAGCGCACCGGTTCAGGAAACAGCAGAGACAACGCGTGTTCTTTGACGTGCTGCCTGAAGTTGGCCTTCCTCGCATGTCTCATCCCGCGAACGACGCTCCTCGATCTTAGACTCGCCGACTTAAGCGACGCCGACTACTCTGAAAAACGCCGCAGGCGCTTTTTCATCCCGGTTGTTGGTGCCGCGCAGCGGCATGGTGGTCTACTCTGCAAAGTAGATCAGCGACAGCACACGAGGCCCTACGTGTACACCAACGACCGGATCGAGTTCGATGACTCGCCACTCAGCCTGAGGCGCCAGAACCTGAAGCCGCTCCTTAAACCCTTCCGCCTGTCCTTGCACGGCGGAATGAATGACGCCGGCTACAATTCGATTTTTTCCCTGCACGTCAGCCACAAAACGGTCGGCAATCGTCTCCAGAGCGCGCCTTTGCGTACGCACCTTTTCATAGATTGCGATCGTCTTGTCGCGAATCATCAAAACCGGTTTGATCTGCAACATCGCGCCAATAATGGCTGAAGCGCTCCCCAAACGTCCTCCGCGACGCAAATGATCCAGTGAATCGACAACAAAGTACGCATGAGTCCGTTCCTGCACAAAGGCGACCCTGGCGAGAATATCCGCCGCTGTGGCGCCCTCCGCCGCCAACGCCGCCGCCTCCAGGACTACGATGCCTAGCGCATAGGCAACCAGTCCTGAGTCGACCACCGTGACCGCGCCGCCTACCAGATCTCTTGCCGTTTCCGCCGAGCGCACGGTTCCACTCAGTTCCGAGCTGATAAATAGGCCAATGACTTCATCGTACTCCCCTAACAATCGTTCAAAGATCTCAACAAACGTTCCCGCAGACGGTTGTGATGTGGTCGGCAAATCACTGTGGGCAGCCATCATCGGGTAGAATTCTGACGCTTTGATGTCGATGCCGTCATGAAACGTCCGCTCTCCGAACATCACTTGTAAAGGAACGACGGTGATGTCCAACTTTTCCGCTTCTTGCGCCGAGATATCCGCAGTACTGTCCGTAACGATCGCCACGCGCATGGAACACGCCCCCTAACCGCTAATCAGAGTGGAAGACGGGATAATCATACCCACAGCAGTCGATGCGGTCAATCAAGCTGTGGCGTCAGTGACCCATCTGCATGTTCCTCCTGTTCGGCCATTCCGCATGTAGGTTTAGCGGCCCACGGCGCCGCGATGTCTCTTTGGTGGCATCGTACCGAAACACCCAGTCCACTGTCCATAAAAAAAAGCATAAGAGTTCTCCCATGCCACCGTTTCATGCGCTTTTCTTATGTTGCGCGTCTGCTTCCCCGGCGTTGGCGCGACGGCGATCACTGCATTAGGGTGTACCTCCGTTGACGCCACGCAGCTACTCGTCGTTGTCCATTTCAGCGCTGGCCACGTCGAAAAAGAACCGACTCCCTTTCCCGACCTCCGAGTACACGCCCACATGACCCCCATGCGCTTCGACGATATGCTTGACAATGGCGAGACCCAACCCGGTTCCTCCCGAACGCCTGCTGCGGGTCTTGTCGACGCGATAGAATCGTTCGAACACGCGTCCGACATCCGCCGCCGGTATCCCGACACCAGAATCCTGCACCGCAAATACGATCCTGTCCCCCACTCGTTCCGCAGAAAGCACGATGCTGCCGTCAGCAGGAGTAAACTGCAACGCGTTGCTGACCAAATTGATCAGCACCTGCTGCAACCGATCGACGTCGCCCAGCGCCACGCAACCGACGCTCAGCACCTCGCTCGAAAGCGTCACGCCAGCGTCAGCCGCCTGTCCAAAAAACGTATCCACCACCTTTTGCAGCAATGACGAAGCGGTTACCGGATTGGGATGAAGTTGGACCTGTTTGGCTTCAATGCGCGAGAGATCAAGCAAGTCCTCTACCAGCCGGCCGATCCGATCGGCCTCATCCTTCATGATCTGCACGAATTGCCGTGTAGTTTCCTTGTCATCAAGCGCCCCATCAAGGAGCGTCTCCGCAAACCCTTTGAGCGCCGTAATCGGTGTGCGCAGTTCGTGTGATACGTTGGCCACAAAATCGCTGCGCATGCGCTCCACCCGCCGCCATTCACTAATATCGTGCAGCAGAACTACCGCTCCCGCAATGCCGCCGCTCGATTCCTTAATGGGGGTGATATGCGCCTCCACAGTCAATTCGTGAGGTTTATGGAGCTGCACTTCCCTTTTTTGGACGATGCCAAACGCGATCGCTTCGTCCACCAAAGAAGCGAGACCGTAATGATGGCCCGCCTCCCAATGCCACCGTCCGACCATATCTGCCTCGGAAAGCCCAAACAGTCTCTCTGTTGCGGCGTTGACAAGAACGACCCGACCCGCGCTGTCGATAATGATGACCCCGCTTACGAGAGGATTCATGATGCCTTCCAGTTTTCTGCGTTCCTGCATCATCTCTTCCCGAACATCGCGAAGCAACTCGACGACATCGTAGATCCTTCCAACCAGTGGACCTGATATCCGGTCATCCAGGACGCGAGGCGCCTTTTCATTCCCTGCAACAGCACCCTCCAAAACACCAATGAGGCCCCGCTGTGTCTTTCGCACCCTCATATAGCGCACCATGAGCCAACTGAAGGCGACAATACAAATGAGTGTTACCCCCGCAAACCCCTTGGCGATCATCTGCCATTGCACAGATTCTTACTCCCCTTTGACAAACTTGTAGCCCACGCCACGGACCGTTTTGATATATCGCGGGGCGCGCGGATCGTCTTCGATCTTATCGCGCAGGTGGCTGATGTGGACGTCGACCAACCGTGTATCTCCCGCGTACTCATACCCCCATACCCGATCCAGCAGTTGATCGCGACTGACAACGCGGTCCAGATTCTTCAACAGATAATGCAGCAGTTCAAACTCCCGCGGAGTGAGTTCGATGACCTCTCCGCGCACGGTTAACTCGTATCGTTCGGGATCGAGGCGAACATCGCCGACGACAAATGCAGCATCACCCGTCGCAGGCGCCATTTCATCCACTTTTCTGCGCAACACCGCCCTGACGCGCGCCACGAGTTCCCTTGGACTAAATGGTTTGGTGACATAATCGTCCGCTCCCATTTCCAATCCCAAAACCCTGTCGATTTCTTCACCCCGCGCCGTCAGCATGATGATCGGAATTTGCGACTGTTCCTGACGAAGCCTCTTGCAGAGTTCAAGACCGTTTAATCCAGGCAGCATCAGATCAAGAACAAGCAGATCAACGCCGCGCTGGGATACGATGGATAGGGCGGTTTGCCCATCCTCCGCCACGAGCACATCGTACCCTGCCTGACGCAAATTGTATTCTACCAATGTTCGAATCGACTCTTCATCGTCGACTACAAGTACTCTTTCTGCCACGTCGCAGCCCTACCTCTCGTCAAATGAAATATCATTCAGTACTTGGGCAGATTCCTGTATACGCTCAGCCAAACGAGTATAGCGCCTTGAGACATCTGTTTTGCGCACCGCCGCCTCGTAGGCAGACTTCGCGCCCACGATCACAAGCAGTCTTTTGGCCCTGGTCATAGCCGTATAAACCAGTTGCCGATACAGCATGATCGAGTGCTCGCTGACAATTGGCAGAACGACGCACGGATACTCGCTGCCTTGACTCTTGTGCACAGAGATCGCGTACGCATGGACCAGACCCCCGCAATCGGCCTTAGCAAAACGCACCTCGCGCGCCTCTTTGTCAAAGCCGAACCGCACCGTCAAAGCATCGGAGTCGATGCCGCTTACCAGTCCAATGTCACCGTTATAAATGTCGCGATCATAATCGTTCTTACTATTCATCACCTTGTCCCACATGCGAAACACTCTTTCTCCAACCTGCCATTGTGGACTCGACCGGGAGGCCAGTCGGGCGCTGAGCAACTCGTTGAGACGATCCGTGCCGCACCGTCCCTTGCGCATGGGGCACAGCACCTGAATACTCTCCTTCGCATCCACGCCCAGATAGGCAGGAAGTCGCGCAGCGGCCAGGTCAACCGTCAGTTGAGCCACTTGCGCGGGGTCATTTTGCTCTATAAAATAATAGTCCGTGTGCCCCGTTGTTGCGACGGTCGGTAACCGACCAGCGCGGACGGCGTGCGCCGCAAGCACAATGGCGCTCTGCTCCGCCTGTCTGAACACCAGTTCCAGTTCATATACGACAGCTATGCCAGAATCGATGACATCTCGTAAAACCTGTCCCGGCCCGACCGCAGGAAGCTGCTCGGGATCGCCGACCAGCAGCAGCCGCGCCCCCTCCGGCAAAGCGTCCAAAAAGTGCGAAAATAGCGGCATATCTACCATCGATGCTTCGTCGACGATAAATACGTCGCCCTCAAGCCGATGTCTGCGATTACGGCCTAAGCCGTAGCGCCCCCCGGGCTGCTGGCCCACCTCCAGCAGTCGATGCAACGTCACTGCGGGATGTCCGGTGCTTTCGGAGAGTCGTTTTGCGGCGCGCCCTGTCGGAGCGGCCAGAACGACTGTGAGACCAGACGCCTCAGCTTGCCCTACAACAGCGCAGACGGCTGTCGTCTTTCCTGTTCCCGGACCGCCCGTGAGCAGAACCAGTGGATGACGCCGGATCCCGTCCGCGGCTTCCCTTTGCAGCGCAGTAAGCGCGATGTTCCAAGAACCCCGATCGGCAGTCCGGGCGCGCACGGCTTCATCCTCCAAAAAGGAATCCAATCCGCC
The DNA here is from genome assembly GCA_021805735.1 of Bacillota bacterium. GTDB lineage: Bacteria > Bacillota > Bacilli > Alicyclobacillales > SLC66 > JAKADD01. Next base: position 2,462 of record JAJZEE010000050.1, on the reverse strand, counting down.
TCCGGGGGCAATGTCGTGGCTGTTGTCGGTTACAGTGACAGCACGACCCGACTTTACGAGATCCCTCAATCGCTCGGCGACGTTCATCTCCACCTGATGCATCCGCGCACTGTACGCGACCAGTTCCTCGCCGCTGCGCTCATAGACGACTGCGCCGCGGGCAACAAGCCGCGCCGCCATGACAGCCGTGTCGGAAGCTGACAGCGCCAACAGTTTTCCCGCTCTCGCCGTCCACTCCTCCAGCGGCAAATGCATGTGCCCATCTTCCTGGGCTTGCGTGAGCACATGCAAGAGCGCGGCAGCCACGCGCTCAGGCGCGTGTTCCGATATTCCAACCGCGCGAGCCAGTTCATCGGCCGTCTTGAACCCAACGCCGTGCACGTCCTCAATCAATTGGAATGGATTTTCCTGAAGCATCTGCATGGCAGCGGATCCACTGCCATAGTACGCAGCCAGCTTTTCCGCCAGATGAAGCGACAGGCCATGGCCGCGCAGAAAGGCGCCCAGTCGCGCCACATCCTCCTGATTTTGAAACGCCTGCGCGATCTCACGGGCCCGAGTCTCGGAGATGCCCGGAACCTCTGTCAGCGCCGAAGGTCGCTCTCTGAGCACATCCAGTGTCTGAGCTCCAAAATGGTTGACCAGACGTTTGGCCGTCTTCGGCCCCACACCCTTAAAATGGCGGCTCGCCAGAAAGCGTTCCAACCCGATCATGGTCGTCGGCAAATCCGCGCGCGCTGAATCCACCTGAAATTGTCTGCCGAATGTTGGATGGTACTCGTAGCGACCGATCAGTTCACACTCCGCGCCGATGGGGATTTCATGCAGCTTCCCTACCGCTCGCACCGTTTCGCCGCTTAACAGCCTAACCCGCAGGACCGCAAAGCCATCGTCTCCCTGAAGCAGGAACTTCTCTGCACTGGCGCGGATTCGCTGCGTCGCCATGGTCAGATATTGAGATCGCGCCGTACGCCATCGACCATATAAATCACCCATTCGCCGATGTTCGTTGCGTGGTCCCCAATCCGTTCCAGGTTCTGCGCCGCAATCAACAATTGAGTAGCCTGTTCCACCGATGCGGGTGTGGAAATCATCAGGATCAGCAGTTCCCGAAAAATCTGCCCATAAAGTCCGTCCACTTCATCGTCGCACGCGGCAAGGGTTTCCGCAAGCGCAACATCGCCCCGAATGAACGCCGTCAGGCCATCCTTGACCATCCCTTCGACGATTTTCGCCATGCGGGGGATATCGATCAGCGGCTTGATCCACGGTTGGCGGTTCATGCGCAGCACCACTTTGGCGATATCGACAGAGTGATCCGCCATCCGTTCAAGATCTGTGACGGCCTTGAGCGTCGTACCAAGAATCCGCAGGTCGCCCGCCATGGGTTGCTGCAGGGCGATCAATTGCAGAGACCGTGTCTCTATGTCAATCTCCATCTCATCAATCAGATCATCGCCAGCCAAAACCTGTTCAGCCAGACGCAGGTCCTGTTCGGTCAGGGAGCGGACCGCCTTGAATATGGACTCTTCGACTAGCGTACCCATTTTGAGCAAGTCCTGCTGCAATACCTGCAGATCCCCGTGAAACTGACGCCTCGCATCCAAAGCGAAGTCCTCCTGTTACGACTCCTGTGGAATACCATCAATATATCGCAGTCGTGTTAAGATATTGTCAAACAAACATAAAGAATGGCCCCGTGACAGACATCTCATTTTCCTGTATTATGACGCAAAAAAGAAGAGAAGCATAGTGCTGCTGCCCGCCAGAACCGTATGCTGTGCCGCTTCTCAAACACGGCTGCGCCGAACTCGCCTCGGCACAGCATACGGTTCTGGCCAAGCGAGCTTTCATTCCTCCGATGGCGGCGCGAAGCGCCATGTTTATTGCGCCGGACGTACGGCAAATGTGCGGATTCTGTCTTGTGGCAGTCGGGCCTTCCTGGCCCTCTCCCCCAATTCACGCTCAACGATGCGCAACTCGGTTAGAATGGCGAAACGCGCTTCCCCGTTCTCTGCATCCAGCCATGCATGCAACAAGTGCGTCTGACATTCCTGTAGACTCCTTATCTCATCCATCAAGTCAACCTCCGTTCCCTTCGCTATATCAAGTCTACTCCAACGCGCAGCCTATAATAAGGCGCTCAGGTAAGCGTTTTGTGAAGAATTGCGCAATATCTTTTCATATTGCACAAAGCAATTGCTTGGCATATGATTGATTTGTCTCAAATTTATTTAGAAAATGAGGGCAGGCATGATGTCGTCTCTGAGTGGTCAACGTATACGCGAGTTGCGTCAGGAACGCGGTCTCACCCAAACAGAACTGGCCAAGGGAATAGTAACCCCTAGCATGATCAGCCAGATCGAGGCCGGCAAGGCGCATCCCTCTGACGCTCTTTTAAGGCAACTCGCCAAGCGACTGGACGTCTCAGAAGAGGCCCTGTCATTGGCTCCCGCCAAGAT
>JAJZEE010000049.1 GCA_021805735.1 Bacillota bacterium | reverse complement strand
CTTGTTCAAGAGTGCATTCCTTACGTGGTGTCATAGGGGCGTCGATCGGCATGACAACGCTTATATTTATACCTGCGCGAGCCGCGTAAAGCGTCCAGGCAGCGCCTGCATTTCCATTGGTTGTGATCGCCAATGAGGATTCACCAAGTTCCATGGCTCTTGAAACGCCTACCGAAGCGCCGCGAGCCTTGAATGTTCCCGACGGCAATGTACCCTCGTCTTTGAGGATCAGACGAGACACATCCATATGACGACCCGTAGCAGGAAGCGGAATGAGAGGAGTCATCGATTCATTCATCGATACAACAAAACGCGAATGTCGAACCGGCAAAAGTTCATGGTAACGCCAAAGCGAGCATGGACGCTCACGCAAGTGCTCCTTTGTCAAACGCTTGCCGGCTTGCCGCAAATCGTATTGAGCCAAAAGCGGAGAACCGCAAGAACACGTCTGAACCCTCTCATCAACTCCGTACGTTCGATTGCACCGGGAACATTGGAGATGAGATAGATAGCTAAATGCCTCCACTTTACGCACCTCCGCTTTCCTGAAACACTCACTTACGGCGTGGAATCTTATTGAGCACCGTAATCGTAGAGCAAGTTGCTTAAACTCATCTTAAAACAGAGTGGCCGTTTCAGACGCAAGACCAATCGGAAGTGCCTTTAATATTCCCGACTCGGACGTAATCAATTAACGCGATTCACCCATGTTCTTCAGAATTAGACTCCCATGTTATACTACTAATCGCTGCCAACGAACCGTTCGATCACTCAAAAGGACCAAATGGGGAAGCAAAAGCGCCAGCCGTCGCCATGAGTTTCTCCTGCTGGACGTCGTCCATTTTCTCATATCTGGCGATCGCGTCGACGATCTTTGGGAGCAGGCGAACATCGCCCGCACTGGCCAAGCCCGTTACTGACTCCTGGGACAATACAAAGGACACGCATTGATCGATATAGGACTGTTCATCAAACGGTTCGTACCAAGTTGCATAACGCTGGGCGTCTTCACTTGGCCAAGGTCCGCGAGCCACCGTCTTGATGGTCATCAGCCCGGCGTCCTGACGCTTCATCTCCGCAACCAACGCGTCAAACGACTGACGATACTCCCTGTTGTTGTATAGAATAAAATTCAGTGGAGTCAGCACCGTCTCAAATGGAAACCGGTGCAGCGCTTCGAGATGGACTGCAGGCGCCAGATGGCTGTGTCCCGTAATACCAACATGTTTCACCAGACCTTGTTCCTTAGCCTCCAGCAAAGCCTCCAGAGCGCCTCCCGTTCGAGTGCATTGATCCAGTTCCTCAAAGTTCGTGACCGCGTGCAATTGAATCAAATCCACATGATCGACTTGCAGTCGCCGCAGCGAACGTTCGATGGACCGCAGTGCGCCGTCGCGGTCGCGGTCGCCCGTTTTGGTCGCCAAAAAGATACGGTTCCGAATCTTCGGCATCCACGGACCCATGCGAAGTTCGGCGTCTCCATACGATGCCGCGGTGTCAAAATGATTGATGCCGGCGTCAAGCGCCAGTTGAATGGACTGATCGGCTGCTTCCTGAGTAACTTCACCCAGACTGGCGGCGCCGAAAATGATCACGGAACTCATGTGGCCGATGCGGCCCAAACGACGTTTTTCCAAGTGTAAATCCTCCTCCACTGTGCTGAAAATGTTCCTGCCAGACCGGATTCACATGCTGCGCCCCTGCTCAGACACGGCTGCGCCGAACTCGCGACGGGCGCAGCATGTGAATCCTGAGACGGGCTTTTCATTCCGCTGATGGTGCTATGCAGCAGCGTGAACCTCCGTTGCGGCCATTCGAGTGAAGCCGCCGAACGTTCATGCTAGGGAACCTGTGAAATTCGATCGGTCCGTCGCCAAATTGTTCACATATAGCGTTTGATTAAAGCCTCAAACGCTAGGTTTGATTAAAGCCTCAAACGCTATATGTGCCCAGTTTTCGTACCGCTCCGGACTTTTTCACAGGTTCCCTAGGTTTACGATTGATAGAGTGACGCAACCTGGGCGAGCGCAGCCTGATACACCTGCTTGACCGGGATGTTTTGTTCTTCGGAAATCAGACGGCAAGATTCATACTCCGGCGCTACATTGACGATGGATTCTCCAAGCCGGGCCACTTTGACGGCCACTGGGCCATACGATGTTTCGACTTGGATGAACTCGCGCGCCAACTCCAGTTTATCCACTTCATGGTATCGCAATCCGATGCTGGATGTCTGCAGGAAGATTTCCCGTTGCAGGCGTTCTGCCAGTCGGCGGTCGCAAAGCACTTGCAGTTGCACGGCGGGACGCCCTTTTTTCATGACCAGCGGTGTCCACGCGGCATCCATGGCGCCGAGTTGCAGCAGCCTGTCGATGACGTGCCCGGCCAGTTCCGGACTCATGTCGTCCACGTTCGCTTCGATCACGATGGCCGGAACCGGAGTCGGTAGCACTCGGTCTTCCGGTTGGAAGTTCGCTACATTCGGGTGGACCGCGTGACTGGCCCACTCGCCCAATTGGATGCGCAGCACGTTGGCCACCAGCAGATCCCTGCTGCCCGCCCCATAACCTATTTTGCGGCTGACAAACGGTCTGTGGACAGCAGCTGGCCTTGCGAGCGTTCGAATGACGGCTGCCCCGGTGGGCGTCGTCGTTTCGCCCCAAACTCCTGAGGAGTAGGTTGGGAACCCTTCCAGCAACCTGGCCGTGGCCGGCGCCGGAACCGGGATCACACCATGTTCGCAAGCCACTGTGCCGCCGCCAACTTCAATGGGCGTGACCACACAGTCTGGCTGCCCAAGCAGATGCCAGGCGATCATCGTCCCGACAATGTCGACGATCGCGTCGACAGCGCCCACTTCGTGAAAATGAATGCGCTCCGGTGTGGTGCCATGCACAGCGGCTTCGGCCACCGCCAAATGACCGAACGCCTCTTTGCTCTTCACCTTTACGATCGACGGCAGATTGCTTTCGTCAATGATGCGTTCAATATCCGGAAGGTGGCGGTGGTGGTGGCTGTGCTGCGCATGCACGGTAACCTTGGTTGCCGCGATCCCACTCTTCTTGACTCGTTCAATCGTCACATCGTACCCTTGCAGCGGCAAACTGGCAAGGCGCTCACGCCATACGTCCTGGGCAATCGCAAGATCCATCCAGGCGCCGAGAAACATATCGCCGCTGGCGCCAGCCGCACATTCGATGTACGCGACTGTCATTCACTGACTCCCCCCACTCGATTGATCATGCTGGCCATATAGCCGGCGCCAAAGCCATTGTCTATGTTCACCACAGCCATACCCGGAGCACACGAGGCGAGCATGCTCAGCAAGGGCGTAAATCCATTCAATTGCGCGCCATATCCCACACTCGTGGGTACTCCGATGACGGGTATATCCACCAGCCCGGTTAACACACTGACCAGAGCACCCTCCATGCCGGCGACCGCAACGATGACGCGAGCGGATCGCAATGTCTCGATCTGCCGTAACAGCCGATGCAGTCCAGCCACGCCCACGTCATAGATGCGGTCGACCCGGCTGCCCATCGCACTCGCCGTGACCGCCGCCTCTTCCGCCACGGGCAAATCCGATGTGCCTGCGGCGACGATCAGCACCAGCCCCGCGGCCGTCTGCTCCCCGCGCCGGATGACGATCGTGCGCGACAGCGGCTCGTACACAGCGTCCGGTACTTCCCGCTCAAGTCTCTCGAACACTGTGCTGTCCGCCCGCGTTCCCAGCACATTGCCACTGCCGCGATCCGCGAGATGGGCCAAAATGGCACTCGCCTGCTCCGGAGTCTTGCCCTCGCAGTAGACTACTTCGGCGAATCCTTTTCGCGTCGCACGCTGGTGATCCAGATGGGCAAATCCGAGATCCTCGATATCAGCGTGGCGGATGGCCACAAGCGCATCCTCAATCGATAGGGTATGGTTGTCGACAGCCTCCAGAATTGCCCGATACGATCTCATCCGCTAAGCTCCCTGCCCGCTCTGCGCCGTGAGGGTTTCATTGAGGGCTTCATTGAGACTGCCGGATCGGTATCCTTGCAGATCCACACTGACGTACGTATACCCAATCTCTTTCAATTTGGCGGCAACCGTCCCGGCAACCGCCACAATGTCAGCCAGATGATCCGACGCGACTTCAATCCTGGCCAGCTTGTCATGCTGGCGTACGCGCACCTGACGGAATCCCAATTGCATGAGAAAAGCTTCCGCCTGATCGATCATGGACAACTTCTCAAGGGTAATCCGCTCTCCGTACGGGATGCGGGAGGACAGACAGGCGAAGGATGGTTTATCCCACGTTTTCAATCCGAACTGACGCGAGAGTTGGCGAATCTCCAGCTTCATCAGACCAACCTCCAGAAGCGGCGCCAAAACACCGCGTTCTCGAGCCGCCTGAAGTCCAGGCCTGTGCTCACCCAAATCATCCCCGATGGCGCCGAACACGACATGATCATACCCGCGTTTTTGCGCGATCGGAATCAGGTGCGAAAACAGTTCCTGTTTGCAAAAATAGCAACGGTTTGCAGGGTTGTCCGCATATCCGGGAATCGCAAGCTCGCTCGTTGGAATGACTTCGTGGGCCGCACCCAACTCTTTCGCCAGACGGATCGCCTCATCGCGCTCCCGTTCCGGGTATGTTTCAGAATCGGCCGTTATGGCGAGGACGTTGACAGGTCCCAATGCCTCAATCGCTGCGTGGAGGAGAAGGGTGCTGTCGACTCCGCCCGAGAAAGCGACCACCACTTTTCCAAGTTTGCGCAACCTGTCTCCAAGCTGCGTGTACTTCTCTTGAATCTGCTCCATGTTCGGACCTCCGTGAATCAAATTCCCCTCCCCCATTGTATACGAATTCGATGAGGGAACGACATGAGTTTCCCGGATCAGTCATGGAGATCAATTGGACGAGGCTGATGAATACCGCGCAGATTCGCTACTGCCATTGAGGTGAAAGAAGATGGCGATCGCTTTCGTTCAGGTAGCGCCCCAGGGAACGGGCAAATCGCTCAACACCCGCTTCCAGAGCATGCGGCGACGAATGCGAGAAATTCAGGCGCAACGTGTTCTTCATTGGCACACCAGAGTAAAACTCGGCGCCGGGCACAAAGGCAACTCCTTCTTTTACGGCCACGCTCAGCAGGTCTTCGGCAACCACTCCCTCCGGAAGCGTCAGCCACAAGAACATTCCGCCTGCGGGTTTGTTCCAGCGCACACTGTTCCACTGCTTTTGAGTCAATAAATCGTTCATGAGCAGCATGCGTTTTTTGTACTCCGCGCGGATGGCGACAATGTGCAAGTCGAGATCAAAGTGCGTCAAGAGTTCATACAATGCCTGCTGGTCGAGAGAACTGGAGTGTAAATCAGCCGCCTGCTTGGCCCGTGTCATGGCGCTGATCATGGCGGCATGACCCATCGCCCAACCGATCCGCAGCGCCGGTACAACGGTCTTGGAAAAAGTGCTTGTATAGACTACTGTAGCGCCTCCGTCCTGCGCGTCCAAAGAAAAAATAGATGGATACAACATATCAGGTTCAAACTTGATTTCTCCGTAGGGGTCGTCCTCGACGATCAAAACATCATGTCGGCGACAAAGCGCAACGAGCTCCTGCCGACGTTCAACACTCCAGACCCTTCCTGTCGGGTTGGCAAACGTGGGTGTCACGTAAATGAATTTCGGTTGGAGGTCGAGGATTTTCTGTTCGAGGGTAGCCAGATCCATTCCGTCGTCATCGGTTTGCACAGGTTCGACGATGGCGGAGTGGTACCGGAAGATCTGCAGCGCGGCCAGATAGGTTGGATCTTCGACCAGAATGACATCGCCCGGTTCAATGAGCACGCGTGCGAGCAGATCGATCGCCTGCTGTGATCCGGTCGTGAGCAAAATCTCATGGGCAGAAACCGGCATGCCCTTTTGAATCATGCGTGCGGCGATCGCTTCCCGCAAGGGAGTATACCCCTCCGTCAGTCCATATTGGAGCGCCCGGTTGCCTTGCTGAAATACACGGTCAAAGGCCTGACGAAGCGCTTCTTTAGGAAACAATTCTTCCGCTGGCAACCCACCGGCAAAAGAGATGATGGAATCGCCCTGCGTGAGTTTCAGGATCTCTCTTACAGCAGACGCCTTCACATTTTGTGCGACAGCGGCTAAGTGATAATTCATGGTACCCTCTCCCACTACTCATGTTCTATCTGAGTACAGCCTGCCTTCATATTCACCATCAGTGGAATGAAAAAGCGCCTACGGCGTTTTTCAGGCATGCTCGTATTTTCAGATAGTATACACGATTCCGTTACAAAAGCGGAGAGTAGGGTTGATGGTGCTAAGGTTATTTTCTGAGTGAGTGCGATCCGATAACCTACAAAAAGGAGCGTGAGCACAACATCGACTTAAAAAGAATAAGGCTCTTGTGGCAGCAACGCGCGAATAACGCGCGCTAATTTTTTAATATTGCCACCTTATTCTTCCCGTACTTCTTCCACTTCCCTCGTCTCTTGGAAATGCTCGTTCCAGTTCATGTGCAGTTCATAATTGAACGATAGTCTCCGTCTCAAGACAATACGGCAGAGATGGTGGGATTTTAATTGTCCATTCTAGTAACCGGTGGCGCTGGCTATATCGGCAGCCATACCGTGGTGGAACTCGTAACACATCAGGAAGATGTCGTTGTCGTCGCTAATCTCCAAACGTGGCACCGGCAATCAATCCTGGGTGTGCCGCTTTATGTAGCGGATATCCGCGACACTGAACAACTACCAAAAATACGGCGGGATCATGCTGTTGATACCGTGATTCATTTTGCGGCAAGCTCCGTTTACAACATTGTGTTCTCTTCGACCGCTGCGGTATACGGCAATCCGATCCGAACACCGATTGAGGAGTCCGATGACAAAACGCCCACGAACCCCTATGGCGAGACCAAGCTCGCGATTGAAATGATGCTGAATTGGGCATACCGGGCTTACGGAATTCGTTCCATTCGCCTACGTTATTTTAACGGGGCAGGTGCTCATCCGGTGTTGCCCATCGGATTGGCAACTATAAAGGAGATGTATAACATTGGTTCGCATTCTGGTGATCGATGATGACCCTTACATTCGGGATTTAATCGGCCTGTATATAGAGCGAGAAGGCTTTGAACTAGTGGAGGCTTCAAATGGACAGGAAGCCATGGATTTACTGGACAAATTGCAAATGGACCTCATCGTGCTGGATATTATGATGCCAGAAATGGACGGATGGGAATTCTGCGAAAGCGTCAAGACGGTTTATGACATTCCTATCATCATGGTCACGGCGAAGGGGGAGCCACAACAACGTGTCAAAGGATTTGAGCTGGGTTCTGATGATTATTTAGTCAAGCCATTTGAACCACGTGAGCTCATCTATCGGATAAAGGCGCTGTTACGACGGTATCATATCAACAGTTCGCATTTCATCCAAATTGACAATGTGGTCATTGATCGAAGGACCTGCGGGGTTCAAAACGGAGATCGTACACTTATACTGCCCCCAAAGGAATTCGAGGTATTATTCAAGCTGGCCAGTTCTCCAGGACAGATATTTACGCGCGACCAGTTGATTGAGCAAATTTGGGGCATTGATTATCAAGGTGATGAGCGTACGGTAGATGTACATGTGAAGCGGGTGCGAGACCGGATGGCGAAGTTAGAGGTTGCTTTTAAAATAGCAACGGTTCGTGGCCTAGGTTATCGGCTTGAGGTGTGATGATGTTTAAAACCCTTTATTTGAGAACTGTCTTTACATTTCTGGCCATTGTTCTTATTTCTATCGCTGTAGCTTTTGGGCTCACATCGTTTATCTACACGAGCCAAACGAAATCGCAAATGAGAGCAGATCTGCTGAACACCGCCAATGAGGCGATTCTTCAGTATAAACACCACTCCTTGCAGGATTTTTCGAGGTATGCACGGATCGTTTCGTCCATAAACGGGTACGATATTGAGGTTGGCGGTTACTCCGCCCGCTTGATGTTTGGGATAAATCCACAAATGAGTGTTCCTGGGCCCTTGGTGCGTCAAGTGCTTGCTGGGCAATCCATTGAACTCATTGGCGGACCACATGCTCCGCAGCCTATTTTTTCGGTTGTAGGTTTACCATTCTCGATCGGTCAGGCAAAGTTCGCAATGTTTGTGTCGTCTGCGCTGCCGCCGCCACCGCCGAAATCTGGATTTGTTCCTTTTCTTATCACTGTCCTGCTGATTGTCTTGTTGGTAGGAAGTGTGTTAATTCTCGTTGCATCACGGTACTTGGTAAGGCCCATTCAAATCATCACGGACGCGACCCGCCGTGTCGCAAAGGGAGATTTTAATATCTCCATTCGATTCAATCGAAATGACGAGTTAGGAACTTTGGCTGAAAGCTTTACGACGATGACCAAAGAACTCAAGCAGATGGAAGCCATGCGGCAGGAATTTGTGTCAAACGTGTCCCACGAAATACAGTCTCCTTTAACATCAATCCGAGGCTTCTCAAAGGCATTGCGGGAAGGGATCATTCCTGAAAATGAACGGGATCGCTATTTGGAGACCATAGAAATTGAAAGTGACCGCATCTCGCGGATGAGCGAAAACTTGCTGAAACTTGCGTCGTTGGAATCTGAACACCACCCCGTTCACATGCAGTCGTATCGGCTCGATGAACAAATCAGGCGTACGATTCTGGTCACCGAACCGCAGTGGTCAGAAAGGGGCCTCGATATTGATCTGGAACTACCAAGGACCTTTATTGTTGCCGATCAAGATCTTTTGGAACAAGTCTGGATGAACTTGATTGTCAACAGCATTCGCTATACTCCACCTGGTGGGGGCTTAATGATGCGAATATGGTCCTCCGGGACCGAGGTATTCGTTCAGATAGAAGATACCGGAATCGGGATACCTGAAGAGGAGCAGTCAAGGATTTTCGACCGCTTTTATAAGGTGGACAAGTCACGAAGCCGCTCCGCGGGTGGAAGCGGGCTGGGATTGTCTATCGTGAAGAGAATCATCGATTTGCACAAAGGAACCATCACAGTAGAAAGTGAACACGGGCGTGGGACAACTTTCACCATCACATTGCCAAAACCGAAACAAGGTTAGGCGCATTTCTCCACCAACGTTGGGTTTCTCAGACATGTTATGACACAACTGCGTTCATATTCAGTTCATACATCTCCGATATCCTTCCTCCAGTTCGACAAACGCTGGAGGGATGCCCATGAAACAGCGCATTAGAAAAACTGTCGTTACAGGCTCTCCATTTCTCTTCGCAGAGGCATTGTTTTTGACGGAATGTGGTTCTTTCGGCTATGCTCTCCGCGCCAACCGCCCCCACCCGAAGAGTGCTCGGAAGCGGGTACCTGTATGACAACACTCATCTCCAATGATCAGACAGTGTATCGGACTTCACAAACCGGTGGTACCAGTTCAGGACGGGGAAATCGTACGTTTGGAGAGACGATCCGTTTCGGATTTGTTGGTTCACTGAATACCGCGATTGATTTTGCAGTGTTCCTATTCCTGACTCACGTCTGGCATTGGAATGTGTTGGAGGCCCAGACAGCGTCCTATACATTTGGGCTCATCAATAGCTATTTTTGGAATCGGACCGTCACGTTCAGGGGTAAGGGTAAGCCGCGCCCAGGTGAGGTCATTCGATTTATCAGTGTCAACCTGGCTTCGTATTTAGCGTCATTGCTTGTTTTATCCGTGATGACTCATTTTGGGCGCTCCGATGTGGTGAGCAAACTGGTGGCAACTCTCGTAACATTCGCCATTAATTTTGCCGGCAGCAAATGGTGGGTATTTCGAGACCGATCCCCCGCAAGGGTCACCCATCGCAATTGATGCACCGGAATCCGTTGTATCAACCAGGCAGCATTCCGGTGCCAGGATGAAAGGAAGGTAAACATGCACACACCAAACGCATCAGAGATCAATCGAAATGGTGTTCACACTTTTCTCCGAGGTCGACCGGAAGATCCGCCATGGGCTCGACCCGCACTGCTGGCATTGTTGATGTTGACCGCAATCGCATACATCTGGGGCCTCGACAACTCTGGATGGGCCAACACATTTTATAGTGCTGCCGTACAAGCCGCGACGAAGAGTTGGAAGGCATTCTTTTTCGGTTCCTTTGATGCCGCGAACTTTATCACGGTGGACAAACCGCCTGCTGCCCTGTGGATTATGGATTTGTCAGCAAGGATTTTCGGTCTTAGTTCCTGGAGCATTCTGGTTCCCGAGGCGCTAGAAGGGGTTACCTGCGTCTGGGTACTCTACAGTACTGTTCGTCGTTGGTTTAGTCCCGCGGCTGCCCTTCTGGCGGGCGCAGTACTCGCGATGACGCCAGTAGCCGCGCTTATGTTCCGCTTTAATAATCCAGACGCCTTGCTTGTACTGTTGCTCACGGCCAGCGCCTATTTTCTGACTCGAGCGCTTGAAGACGGTAAAGCTAAGTGGCTGCTGTGCGGGTCAGTCCTCATTGGAGTTGGCTTTTTAACCAAGATGCTCGCAGCGTTTTTGATTATTCCGGGATTTGTCTTGGTATATTTACTGTTTGCTCCCGTCCCTATGCGTCGCCGTCTCTGGCAGATTTTGATGAGCGCGGTCACCGTGGTTATATCTGCGGGCTGGTGGGTCGCTATCGTACAACTTACCCCAGCAGCCGATCGGCCATATATCGGCAGTTCTCAAAACAACAGCCTTCTCAATCTAATCTTTGGATACAACGGGTTCGGCCGACTTACTGGTCAAGAGTCTGGTGGTCTAGGTGGAACTAACGGCTTCAGTGGACTGGCCGGAGGCGGCCTTTTTGGCGGCAGTACCGGTCTCACACGGCTCTTCGACCCCGAGATGGGCGGCCAGATCTCATGGCTAATTCCTGCCGCTCTGATTCTTCTGGTCGTGGCAATATGGACGGCACGTCGTAACTGGCGAAGCGATCGCACAGTGCCGGCCCTGATTCTGTGGGCCGCAGCGCTTATTGTCTCTGGGCTCACGTTCAGTTTTGGCAGCGGGATTATTCACACGTATTATACCGTCGCTTTAGCGCCGGCGAGTGGTGCCCTGGTAGGTATCGGGACGGACGTTCTCTGGCGTCGGCGGGATGAACTGACCGCTCGTGTGGGTTTGGGGGTCGCCAGTCTGGCCACCGCGATCTGGTCCTTTGTACTTCTCGACCGTACGCCCGCATGGCTTCCGTGGTTGCGTGCGAGTGTACTAGTCATCGGTGGTGTGGCGACCGTTGCCATAATGTTTGGAACACGTCTTAGCCGGAACCTAAACAGGGTTACCGCCATGGCCGCATTGGTAGCCGGACTTGCTGGGCCTTTCGCTTACACGATACAAACCGTGGGCACTCCGCATACGGGCCCGATTCCTACCGCCGGACCCGTTGGCGGCGGTTCCGGGGGCGGTACTGTTCCTGGTGGTTTTGGCCGTTTCAAGGGTGGTACCTTCCCCGGTGGTGTCCCCGGTTCGAGCGGCAACGTCTCGGGCCGTGCCCCGGGCCCGGGCGGTAACTTCCCCGGCGGTTCCAGTGGTTCAGAAGCATTCCCAGGTGCTCCCGATGGTACCAGGGGTATCTTTCCAGGTGGTGCCGGCGGATTGGGAGGCTTAAATGCTACACCGAGCACAGCCATTTTAAGCCTTCTTAGCAAGGATGCGTCGCATTACACGTGGGCAGCTGCGACGATAGGAGCCAGTTCGGCTGCTTCTTATCAACTTGCAACTGGCGATCCAGTCATGGACATCGGCGGTTTTACGGGAAGCGATCCGGCACCTACACTAGGTCAGTTCAAGCACTATGTCGGTGAAGGAAAGATCCATTACTTTATCGCTGGCGGCATGGGCTTTGGTGGTGGCTTTAAGGCGCGGGGCGACAGATTCCCCGGAGCAAAAACCCGCGAAAGCAACCTCTTAGGTGGCATCCCTGGCGGGGGGGCCAGCACCGGCACGGCCATTACCCAGTGGGTCGAGCAGCACTTTAAAGCCATAACAGTAGGCAGAATCACCGTGTACAACTTGATTCAGCCCAAATGAGAGGTTGGTTTGCTCCAAAGCTTGCAATGTGGGGTACGAACGCAATGAGCCAGAAGACGGCATCCTGTGTTCATATTCTGTTCATACAAGGCCGCTATTCTTCCTCCAGTACCAGAGCACCAATATCAAACCGATTGGAGGGGTTGTCCTTGAAACGGCTGATTCGAAAAGCAATCATTCCAGCGGCAGGGCTGGGAAATGCTATTTGGTGCGCACAATCATTCATAGGGGATGAGCCGTTTGCGGTGCTACTCGGAGATGACGTCGTCGTTAATCCAGAACCGTGTCTCAGGCAAATGATTCGCGTATTTGAACACACAGACCGTAGTGTGATCGCCGTGCAGAGGGTGCCGCTGAATGACGTTTCTCGTTATGGCGTGGTTCAGCCTGTCGACAACACGGGTGCATTACACGTCGTAGGACAGTTATTGGAAAAGCCACGTCCGGAACAGGCTCCGTCCAATTTGGCCATCATAGGCCGTTACATTTTGACGCCTGCTTATCTTTGATATCTTGTCAGGGCAAGAGCCGGGTGCAGACGGTGAAATTCAGTTGACCGATGCCTTAGAGGTCCTAAACAAGACGCAGGGTGTTTTCGCTTATGAATTTAAGGGTAATCGGTACGACGTGGGCGAACCTCCCGTGTTTGCGAAAGCCACGATTGATTTTCATTACGAGACCCTTCAACGCACGAGGAGATTTGGCAGTACCTACAACAGCTGATGAAAGGAGCGATACCCGATGAACAACATGCGTGACACGGTTCCAACTTTGTACATCGTCGTTCCTTGCTACAACGAGGAGGAGGTGCTGCCGGAGACAATTTCTCGACTTTCAGACGTTTTAAGTCGTCTGGTCGAGAAACGCATGGTCCATGCAGATAGTGCCATGCTGCTGGTGGATGACGGGAGCCACGATAATACGTGGATGGTGATTGAGGAGCATTTTCGACCCAATCCGTATGTTAAAGGGTTGAAATTGGCCCGCAATGCGGGACATCAACATGCGCTGTTTGCCGGTCTGATGTACGCGAAAGAGTACGCGGATATCGTGATATCCATTGATGCCGACCTACAGGATGATGTCGACGTCATAGAAGACATGGTCAGCAAGTACCGTGAAGGATATGAGGTCGTTTACGGTGTGCGCAACAATCGTATGACCGACACGTTTTTTAAGCGCTTTACGGCACAAACATTTTATGGGCTGATGGAGAAGATGGGAGCAAACATCGTCTACAATCATGCCGATTATCGGTTGTTGAGCAAACGGGCCTTGAACCAACTTTCATTGTATCAGGAACAGAATCTGTTCTTGCGCGGGATTATCCCGATGATCGGGTTGCGCTCCACCGAGGTCTCTTATGATCGGGCCAAGCGATTTGCCGGGAAGTCAAAATACTCGCTGAAAAAAATGCTGTCGTTTGCGTTTGACGGGATTACATCGCTCAGTGTAACGCCTATTCGGTACATTACAGGAGCCGGTCTGATCATGTCTATCGTCTCACTGCTTGTTGGCGGTTATTCGTTAATAAGTCATATACTGGGCCATGTCGTGACGGGATGGACATCGTTAATAGTCTCCATCTGGCTGATCGGCGGCATCCAGCTGATTTCCCTGGGCCTCATTGGGGAGTACATCGGCAAAATCTATCAAGAGAGCAAGCGGCGTCCGACGTACCATATAGAAGCTGTACTCCAAGCGAAACAGGGCCTCCATGGAAACCTCAGGGAATCAGGAGGCTGAATTCATATGAGGGGTACAGCGCTAGCTGCCGAAGTGGCAGCCCTAATTGCGCTAACGGAGGCGAGTGTACAACAGGTGTGCAACATGGGTCCATGACAAAAACCGAATAAACATGCAACGGTATGGATAGCGCATTGAATACTGTAAGAGATGAACTTCACCTTAAGGAGGTGATTCTCCATCCGAGGACCAGTGTCCTCCTCCCTCCGAAACCTGTCAAGGGATAGAACGCCCTTGACAGAACCCGTCGCTCGAAGGGCAGGTGGGTTAGGATGGAACGGAACGGGACTGTTGCTGACGACTGCGATCCCAGCGGATGTGGAACAAACTGCTTGCACCCATGGGCGTCGGCCTCCTTTGCTTGAGAATTGGCTGGCGAAACCATTTCTCAGGCAAAGAAGGACTTTTGCATCCTGCCTCACGGCCCTTCCTGTTCAGTTCTCCCACCCATAGCGCATAGCGTGGGGCTTAATGTTTGAGTTACAATACTGGCTAGACCCCTGGTATGCTTTTCGCGTACGATGGGAGAAACCTCTTCGCCTTTATCTGCAACCCTGGGTTTCTTACAATAAGCATGTGGGGGGTGGAACCGTGCAGCGCACGCGGATTGTTGTCAAGGTTGGGTCGAGCAGTCTTACAGACCCTCTGTCTGGCCTTCTGTCTCTTGATAGAGTGCACATGGTTGCCGATCAACTGGCCGCGATTTTACCAGACCCCTCTTATGAGGTGATTCTGGTGTCCTCGGGCGCGATCGCGGCCGGGCGCGCCAGACTTGGCTGGAACGCCACCCGCACACTGCCTGAAAAACAGGCTGCGTCCGCCGTGGGTCAGAGCCTTCTGATCGAGATGTACCAACGGGAATTCGCGTGCCAGGGGCGGATCGTTGCTCAGATTCTGCTGACTCGATCCGATATGGAAGATCGCCGCCGATTTGTCAATATCCGCAATACACTCGAGACCTTGCTGGCCGCAAATGTGCTGCCCATTGTCAACGAAAACGATACAGTATCCGTAAACGAGATTCGTTTTGGCGACAACGACACGCTGGCTGCCCTGGTAGCGATTTTGATCTGCGCGCAGCATTTGATTCTGCTTACGGATATTGACGGTCTATACACCGAGGATCCGAGATCCGATCCGCAAGCGCGGCGCATTGTGGAAGTCGCGAACATCGACAGTTATGTGCGGACTCTGGGCGGCGATTCAGGTTCGTCTGTTGGCACGGGAGGCATGCGAACCAAGATTCGCGCCGCTGAAATGGCCACAGCTTCGGGCATTGCGGTCTCGATCGCGGCGGCCAGCGAACCCAATGTCATTCAGCGGCTATTGCTGGGAGAAGAGGTCGGCACCCGCTTTGTCGCGCGCAAGGATCGACTGAATGCGCGCCAGTCCTGGCTGGCGCATGGATCGCGCAGTACGGGGCGCCTCTTCGTGGACGAAGGCGCCGTCAATGCCTTGCGCAAGGCTGGCGGGAGCCTGCTGGCGCCAGGCATTGAAAGGATCGAAGGTCAGTTTGACGAAGGGGCCATCGTCGATCTGATGGATTCTCACGGGGAGTGCATCGGCAAAGGGATCGTCTCTCTTTCAGCCCATGACTTGGAATATTTTGTAACAATGAGATCAAATAGAGATCAACTGCGCGGTCTTCCAGAAGTAGTGCACAGAAATGATATGGCGCTCCTCTCATAGTAAACCCGCAAAGGAGAGAGATATATATGCAGGATGAACTTATACGGGCGCGCGCCGCCGCGCGTATCGCCAACAGTCTGCAACGAACAGACAAGGATCGCGCGCTTCTCGCTATGGGAGAGCATATTCATCTTGCCGCAGGCGCCATTTTGGAGGCCAATGTCCGTGATCTCGAACGGGCTCGAGCAACCGGGGAACCGACACACCGACTGGATCGATTGCGACTTGATGAAAGTCGCATGAAAGCGATGGTAGAGGGGTTACACCAGGTAATGGCGCTGTCGGATCCTGTGGGAGAGGTGATGTCCGCCTGGACTCAGCCCAATGGACTGCATATGGAACAGATCCGGGTACCGTTCGGAGTGATTGGCATCATCTATGAAGCACGTCCCAATGTGACCGTCGACGCGGCTGGGCTAACCGTCAAGACGGGCAACGCCGTTGTTCTGCGGGGCGGGAAAGAAGCGTTCGAAACCAATCTGGCCCTCACGGCGGCCCTGCGCGACGGCCTCGAACAAGCGGGATTGCCGCCTGATCTCGTGATCATGTTGTCCGATACGGATCGACGTTCGGTCGATGCCCTGATTCGTGCGCGAACACTCGTAGATCTAGTGATTCCGCGAGGCGGAGCCAGTCTCATCAGACATGTCGTCGAACATGCCACAGTGCCCATTATTGAAACGGGAGTTGGCAACTGTCATGTGTATGTCGATGCGCAGGCGAACCTGGAGATGGCGCTGGACATCCTGATCAATGCGAAGACGCAACGCCCCTCCGTGTGCAACGCGGCTGAAACGCTGCTTGTGCACACCTCCGTCGCCGACGCCTTTCTCCCCAAGTCTTTGCGTCAACTCGCCACACTCGGTGTGGAACTGAGACTGGATGAACGATCGCTTTCGATTGTGCAACATGACGCGCCTGACATTGTGCGGGCGAACAGCGTATCTCCCATGGTTACGGTCGCGACTGCGGAAGACTATGCAACCGAATTTCTCGCGTTGATTCTCGCGGTAAAAATCGTAGAATCACTCGACGAGGCTATTGATCACATTGGTCGATATGGAACAGGGCACTCCGAAGCGATTGTAACAGAGGACGATCAGGCGGCCCGCGAATTTTTGACGCGTGTGGACGCTGCAGCCGTCTACCACAACGCTTCTACGCGGTTCACCGACGGGTTCGAATTCGGTTTTGGCGCAGAAATCGGCATTTCGACCCAGAAGCTGCACGCCAGAGGACCGATGGGTTTGCGGGAACTGACGAGTTATAAGTACCTCATTCGGGGCGCTGGGCAAATTCGCTCATAAGCATTAACCAGCGCTCTCGATCCGCTCAGGTGATTTTTGCGCCAGCCGCGATTCAAATAAAGACCTCTCTCCTGGACGTTCGCTGTTTCAATGCAATCTCCAATAACATAACGTAAACTAGTTGCTTCGTTACAGGAGACGGACGCTGCATGAGGAGTGAAAAGGAATGTTCATCACACAGTCCGGCCTCACCCTCCCAAAAGTGTTCGCCAATTCCGTTCCGAAGAGCGGCACAAACTTGCTAATGCAAGTTATTCTGGGGATACCGGGCATAACGTTGACCAGAGATTTTTACGATGACACCATTTTGGGAATCGCCGGAACGCAACCCGGTGAAATGGCTTATGGCCACGTGGCATATTCACCTCAAATTGATCAGTGGCTAAGGGCAAACCAGATCAAGCATGTCTTTATCTACAGGGATTTGCGTGACGTCATCGTATCCATGACCCATTTCATCCAGGATAAGTTTCACCAGCATCCTCTGTATCCGTACTTTACGGACCAACACAAATCGTGGGATGAACAGATACTGGCGCTCATCCAGGGCGTTCATGAAGACGCCATAGACTATCCGAGCCTTTACGATGAATATAGGCAGATTTACGATTGGGTTCGAATCCCGCAAGTTTGCTGTGTCAGATATGAGGATCTCGTGAGAGATGCAGAGTCTCGCTACCTGACCGTAGAGAGAATGACCGACTTTCTCTTTGCAAACATAAGATGGAAAAAGTCGCAACGAGAACTTTTCATTAACCGCATGATCCAAAACATTAATCCGAGCCAGTCCTGGACCTTTAGAGAGGGAAAGATCGGTGGTTGGCGTCTCGAATTCTCAAGCGTGCATAAGGAAGCTTTCAAAGATATGACTACCGACCTGCTGATCGACCTGGGTTATGAACAGGACAACGACTGGTAACAAAGACTGTCGTCAAGCCGATCTGTCCGGAGACAGTCGGCGACGTGAGAGAAACACACCGACGACCCTTGAATGCGATCACTGGACTCCAATTCATGTGTCCAACGTCCGTCCTTTAGCGTAATCCAGGGCGATGCGTGAGGCGACCCGCGCGTTATGCCGAACTAAAGCCACATTCGCCGTCAAACTCGCTCCGCCAGTTAACGCTTCCACCCGTTCGAGCAGGTACGGAGTCACCGCTTTGCCACGTACGCCTGCGGCCGCCATCTGCTCCAGCGCGTCAGCGATAGCGCGATCGATGAACTCGTCGGACAGCGCGAAAGTCTCTTCAATGGGATTCATGATCACGATGCCCTGCGCGAAACCCAAGTCGTTGAAGGCCGTTCGCAAAACGTCCGCCGCTTCGCCTTCGGTTTCAACGCGAGCGTCGACCGGCAGTTCCGTATGACTTTTGTAAAAGGCAGGCCAATCATCTGTCCGGAGGCCGAGAACGGGCACCCCTTTGGTTTCGAGATACTCTTGCGTCAAGACCAAATCAAGCACTGATTTCGCGCCAGCGCATACGACGGCGACCGGGGTTCGAGCCAATTCTTCCAAGTCGGCCGAGATGTCGAACGTCTGCTGCGCATTGCGATGCACGCCGCCGATCCCGCCGGTGGCAAATATTCGGACGCCAGCCATATGCGCGCAAATCATGGTCGCCGCGACCGTCGTGCCTCCCGTGCCGCGTTTTGCAATGAGAGCCGCCAAATCTCTCCTGCTCGCCTTCACGACCGTCTTATCACACGCCAAACGCTCAATTTCATCCGTTGTCATGCCCACCTTCAGGCGTCCGTCAAGCACGGCGATCGTGGCTGGCACAGCTCCCTGGCTGCGCACCTCCGCCTCAACGGCCGTCGCCGTTTCCACATTTGTTGGATACGGCATTCCGTGAGAAATAATCGTCGATTCCAGAGCGACAATCGCCCCGCCGCGCTCCAAAGCTGCCTGTACTTCCGCAGACAGATCCATACACGAGATCACCAACAAGCCAACTCCCGTCTCGAAATTGCCATTCACTTTTCTGCTCCGGGAAACGCCGCCGCGACATATTGCACCCGTTGCGCCTCTAAGAGTTTCCGTGAAAGGGTGCTCACGACCGCGCCTTCATGCCCTACTGTCAGCCCGGCGAGCGCCATTCCGTATGGCATGGCCGCAGCCAATGACAGACCTTCCAAAAATCCATGCAAGACTCCGGCAGTCAGGGCGTCGCCGGCTCCGGTCACATCCAGCACGTTGGTCTTTTGCACCGGAAACCACAATGGGTCTTCATCCCTCACAACCAGACAAGCGCCAGCCGCGCCACATGTGACGATGACAGCAGCGCAACCGCGCTGGCACAGTCTGACGGCGCTATTCTCGATTGCAGTCCGCGCCTGCAGCGGCTCCAACTCCATCCACCTTGCCAAGGGTGTGTTCAAGCCTTCTCCGAGCAAGGCAGCCAATTCGTCCACGTTCGGAGTCAGCACATCGATGTACGGCAGGCTTCCATCAAGTCGCGTCGCCTTGGAGACTGAAACGGGCTCGACAAATGTGGTTACACCCTGTTCGCGGCACGCTGAGAGCAGGAACGAAAAGGTGGAGGCCCGCAGGTTGGCGTCGATCATGGCCACGTCTCCAGACCGCATGTTCCGCAAGGCGGCGAGCGGCATAGCGACCTGTTCCAAAGCAGCCATGTCTGCCACTGCGCCGATCAGTTCTCCATCGTTCGCCAATAGGGCGATGTATCGCCCCGTTGCCACTCCCTCCACGCGCTCCACATAGCGGATGTCGATGCCCGCCGCAATGGCTTGCGCCAAAAGGGTCTCCCCTTCTCCGTCTACTCCGACGGCCGAAACCAGCAAGGGTCGCCAACCGAGTCGGCCCAGATTTTCCGCCACGTTGCGAGCCACGCCTCCAAAAGCGTAGTGGACGCTTCCCGGGTTGCTCGTGCCGGCCACAAAAGTTGCGGCCGACCGCGCCTTGATGTCCGCATTGGCCCCGCCTATCACCCATACCGCCGCCGATCGTGAATTCACTCGCTGTCACGCTCCGCTACTTCGTCGCCACATACGGCAACCCGTCCGCCGCGGGCGGCCTGCTGCGGCCAATAAGCCCGGTCAACGCAACGATGGTGAGCGCATACGGCAGGATCCCGACCAAGTTCGCGGATACCCCGGAACCCTGCAATGCGATGCTGAGCGCCGTCGCAAATCCGAACAAGAGCGCGGCGCCAAATGCGCCAAACGGCGTCCACTTGCCAAAAATCATGGCCGCCAGCGCGATGAATCCACGTCCGTTGGTCATATTGACCTCAAAGGAACTCAGCATGCCCAAGGACAGGTAGACCCCCGCGAGGCCCGACAGCATGCCGCCGATCGTAACGCCCAGGTAACGAATCTTGACGACGCTGATCCCCACAGTTTCCGCCGCCTCTGGGTGTTCCCCCACGGCGCGCATACGCAGCCCCAGGTTCGTGTGAAACAGCGTGAAGTGACCGAGAATCACAAACAGAAACATCAAGTACACCACGACATCATGCTGGCCAATTACCTGTCCGATGAAAGGGATATGCGAAATCCAGGGGAGGGTGACGATCGGCAGTGACGGCGTACTGGTCGGTGTGCCGTTATAGCCATACACCGTATTGAGCAAGAAGGCGGTCAGTCCGCCCGCGAAAACATTTAACGCCATGCCGACAATGACCTGATCAGATTGCAGGCGTATGGCGGGCCATGCGAGAGCGAGCGCCATCAGACCGCCTGCAATGACCCCGCCAAACATCCCCAGCCACGCTGAATGGGTGGCCGCCGCCACCATGACGCCAAAGAACGCCCCCACGAGCATAATTCCTTCCATGGCGATATTCACGACCCCCGTGCGTTCCGAGAAGGTGCCGCCGACCGCCGCAAGCGCTATGGGCGTAGCCATCGCCAGAGTCGCCGCGTACAGTTCTGGATTGGCAAATATTTGCATCCAAAAGTTCATTGCGGGCTCTCCCCTTTCCCTGAAATAATCGCAGCGGCAGACGATGGGCGGCGCGGACGCATCTTCTGTGACCAATATCCGTACAATCGATCCGTAGCGACAAAGAAAATAATAATTCCCGTAATCACATCGGTCATATTGGCGGAAACCCCTGCGTTGATCTGCATGATCTGGCTCCCGGCGGACAGCGCCGCGAAAAAGACGGACGCAAAAAAGATCCCGATGGGATTGTTGCGAGCGAGGAGCGCAACCACGATCGCCGTATAACCGTATCCGGACTGGAATGTGTCCGTGAGTTGCAAATCGACGCCAAGCATTTGCACACCTCCCGCCAGCCCCGCCAACACTCCGCTGACGCCAAGCGCCAGAACGGTATACAGCGGCACATTCATTCCCGCGTAGCGGGCGGCGCGCGCATTAAACCCAACGGCACGCAACTTGTAGCCAAGCGTCGTATGAAACAGCACGATGTGAACAACCACTATGGCGGCTACAGCGATAAAAAATGCGTCCGACAAGTTCGAATTCAGAAAAACAGCAGGCAGGATCGGCGGCAACGTCGCGCTTGCGGCAACCGTCGGTGACTGCGGCACATACCCGGGAGCCATCATCGGGCCGTTCTCAACCATAAAGTGAGCGATCAATATGGCGATATAGCTCATCATCATCGTCGTAATCACTTCATGAGCGCCCACAAAAGCCTTTGCGAGTCCAGGGATGACACCGCCCCAAATCCCGCCCGCCAACATCGCGGCGCCAAGCGCCAAGGGCACGTGCACGATCCAAGGCATCGTGGGAAAGTGATAGCCAACCCACACCGCCGCCATTGCTCCAACCCAATACTGCCCTTCGGCGCCGATGTTAAACAGCCCCGTTCGAAATGCCACCGCGATTCCAAGACCCGCCAAGATCAGGGGCACCGCCCCGGCGAGCGTGTTGCCGATCGCCGTCGGACTGCCAAAAGCGCCCGAAAAAAGCGCGGCATAAGCGGCAAATGGATTGTACTTGGCGATCGCCATGATCACGCCGCCAAGAATGAGCCCTGTTAACACCGCATACAAGGGCATGAGCAAAGGACTCCATCGTTGGGTCATGAGATCGCTTCCTTTTCAGACCATTTCCCTGTCATCGCCAATCCAAGCGATTCTCTTGTTACATTCTGATTGTCCATGACTACCACCATCTCGCCTGCATGCATCACGCCGATGCGATCTGCCAGGCTCAATATCTCGTCCAGTTCCAGAGATACGAGCAGGATCGACCGTCCTTCTGCGCGCAGTTGCAACAGATAACGGTGGATGCCCTCGATCGCGCCGACGTCGAGTCCGCGTGTCGGTTGGACTGCAACCAGCAGTTCCGGATTGCGCGACATTTCCCGAGCCAGAATCACCTTTTGCTGATTCCCGCCCGACAGACTGCCTGCAGAAGCGTCAATGACAGGCGGTCGCACATCGAACTCCTCGACCAGTTGTTGCGCCCGTTTGCGCGCCGCTGCCCTTGTCAGCCATCCACGTCGGGAAAATGGCGCCTTTGACACTTCCCGCAGTTGAAGGTTTTCCGCAATCGAAAAGGACAGGATCAAACCGTCCTGTTGCCGATCCTGCGGAACATACGCTATCCCGCGTGCGATTCGCTCACCCACACTCATGTGGCCGATGTCCCGATCAAGCAGATGAACCGAGCCTCCGTTGACTTTTCTTAAGCCGACAATCGCCTCGACCAACTCCGTCTGACCGTTGCCGTCAATGCCCGCGACGCCGAAAATCTCACCGCGGCGCACCGAAAATGAAACGCCTCTCACCTTCTCTGTCTTACGGTCATCGCTCGCGCGCAAGTTTTTGACTTCCAGCACGCTGTCACCCACTGCCACTTCTTCCTTGCGGCTCTGCAAGATAACGTCCCGACCGACCATCCAGTTCGCAAGTTGCGCGGCCGTCGCATCCGCGACAGGCGCAGTGCGGACCGTTTTGCCTGCGCGCATGACCGTCACCGTACTTGCGACCGCGCGCACTTCGTCTAACTTGTGGGAGATAAAGATGACAGGGATTCCATCCTGGTTCAGCTTCCGGATGACAGCGAACAGTTCCTCCGTCTCCTGCGGCGTCAGTACGGCGGTCGGCTCGTCCAGTATGAGGACGCGAGCGCGGCGATATAACGCCTTCACGATCTCTACGCGTTGTTGCATGCCCACTGACAGCGTCTCCACTTTCGCCCAGGGGTCGATCGGCAATCCTAGACTCTCGGACAACTCCTGCACGCTCACAGCGGCGCGCTTGCGATTAAACAGCAATCGTGATTGACGGGGTGTCGCCGCATCGCGTTGCCGCTCTGTGCCAAGCACGATGTTTTCCGCCACAGTCATGGCGGGGATGAGCATGAAGTGCTGGTGGACCACCCCGATTCCCGCCAGAATCGCGTCCCTTGGGCTGGCAAAGTGTTGCACGGCGCCGTCCAGCGCGATCTCACCGCTATCGGGGCGATATAACCCGCTGATCATCTTGATCAAGGTCGATTTTCCCGCCCCGTTTTCCCCCAAAATGGCGTGCGTCGTTCCTGCCTCCACATCCAGATAGACATCTGCGTTGGCGACCACATGGGCAAACGACTTGCATAGCCCGCGAATCTCCAATAATGCCAAGCACGACATCTCCTCTCTAGCCCGGAAGATAAGATGGTCCCTGCCGGTCGGAGTCATATATTGCGCCCCTGCTCAGACACCGCTGTCGCTAAACTCGCGACGGGCGCAATATACGACTCCTCCCCAAGCGGGCTTTGCGTTCCCGAAAAACCTCGCGGCGCCTTTTCATCCTGCTGATCGCGCCGCGCAGCATACTCTTCTTTATAAAGAACGCACCGCCAACGACCTGGCGATGCGCTCATAATCAACTGACATTGTCAGGCCATCTGCCTAGTGTTACGAGAGCGAGGACGGCGGATTGATCTTGCCGGAATTAAGAAGTGGAATAAATGAATCCACTTTCTTCAGAACGGATTTTGGAACAGCCGCAATCGGCGGCGCAAAGCCGACACCCTTGTTCTTTAGATCAAAGAAATTCAACCCGGCCTTGAAGTGGTTGTGCAACGCGTCACCAATGGCGATCTCCGTCGCAATGTTAACTCCCTTTAACGCGGAAGTCATGACGGTTTTCGGCGCCAGATAGTTTTGATTCGCGTCTACGCCAATCGCAAAAACATTTTTCTGCTTGGCAGCGGCAATTGCTCCGTCTCCCGTTCCGCCGGCGACCGGAAAAATAATGTCTGCGCCTTTTGAGATGAGTGAAAGCGCGTCTTCTTTGCCAAGCCCGGGATCAGTGAATGAATTCGTCCAGTCGATGAGTACTTTCGCTTTCGGATTGACCTTATGCACACCTGCGATAAATCCAGCCATATAGCTCGTCACAGGAGGAATATTCATGCCGCCGATGAGCCCGATCACATTCTTGCCGTTGATTTGCGGAATGTGTTTCTGCTCATTCATAAGTCCAGACATTACGCCGACCAGATAACCGCACTGTTGCGTGTCAAATAACGCAGACATGACATTCGGATGACCAGTGATTGCATCATCGATGATCATGAATTTCGTCTTTGGATATTCCTTGGCTACTTTTTGTACAGCGGAGTCCATCAAAAATCCGACCGCGATAACGAGGTTATATCCTTGTTGCGCATAGGTGGAGAGGTTTGGGAAATAGTCGGACGATTGATGAGATTGCACAACGCTCACCGTCACGCCATACTTAGCTTTCGCCGCTTCCAGCCCAACGTAAGCCAAATGGTTAAAACTGTGATCGTTTAAACCGCCTATATCTGTGACGAGACCAACCTTAAAGTTGGCGTTGCTGCTCTTTGCCAGCGCGGATGCCCCCGGCACAATGACGGACGACATAGTCAGCAGCGTAGTCAACCCGGCTGCCGCAAATCCAAGCCATTTTTTCATAAAGAAACGGTACCCCCTTTTGTATCTGCCCCTGCGGAAGTCGCACTCGAAAACTTCTAATCTAGTGACCACCAACGATAATACTATATATGCCGCCCGCTCACTCGTCAATCTCTTTCTCTGACGAGCTATTGGCGCTGAAGGCCGCATCCACAAAAACCGCTGACCAGGTTCCCTAGCCTTGAATGCCTTCACCGCGAGAAATGCCCCTGATGATATGCTTTTGCAGCAGAAGAAAGATTCCGATGACCGGTAGCGTTGTGAATATTGACGCGGCCGAGAGTCGGCGCCAATCCACGGAATTGTTGTCGAGAAACCTTGCCAGCGCCACTTCAACAGGCTGTACGTTATGACTCTGCGTCACCATGAGCGGCCACAGAAGGGAATTCCATGATCCGATGAAAATATACAGTCCGATCGTAAACAAAACCGGTCGGCACAGAGGCAGGGCGATCGACCACAGAAAGCGGAGATGGCCGCAGCCGTCCATCCGGGCCGCTTCCCAATAGTCTTTGGGCAGCGACAGAAAGAATTGCCGCAGCAAAAAGATGCCGAATACGGACGCGCCATAGGGAAGTATTTGCGCTGCATACGTATCCAGCAGATTCATGAGATTGAGGAGCACAAAGTTCGGAATCAGATGCGCTTCACTTGGTATCATGATGACGAGAAGAATAAACCCGAATATGACTTCCCGCCCCCGGAACTCGATGAAGCTGAGCGCGTAGGCGGCCAGGACCGAAACGGTCAGGGTGATGACGATCGTGAGACTGGCGATGAGCAACGTGTTGCCAAAATACATCAGCCAGCGAAACATGCGCCACGCCCGACTGTACACTTGCCACTGCCAGTCGAGTGTCATGTGAGGCGGAAAGGTAAACACGTCCGCTTTCGTATCAAGCGATGTCACGAGCGCGATATACAGCGGCAGGAGAAAGGACAGCCCCACCACCAGCGCTGTCAGGTTGCGCGCGAAACCACGCACCGTCTTGGTCATCCTTGCACCTCCTATTTATTGATAAAACACCAT
>JAJZEE010000048.1 GCA_021805735.1 Bacillota bacterium | reverse complement strand
TCAGGTGGTGCGTGACGGTGCGCACCGTCTTGGTCATCCTTGCACCTCCTATTTATTGATAAAACACCATCCGCTTTCCCATCCAGCGTTGAAATAGAGTCAGGGCCAGAATGATCAGAACGAGAATCACGGCCATGGCCGACGCGTAAGAGTAATGGTTATAGACAAATGCCGTCTCGTAGATCAGAAACAGCGTTGTGGTCGTCGCGTACTCCGGTCCGCCCGTACCGCCCGACAAGGCGTACACTTGGGCAAAACTCTGGAGAGCACCGATCGTGGTGACCACAACGATGAAAAATACTGTCGGTGAGATCAGCGGCAGCGTCACTCGAAAAAACCTTCGCATTGCTCCAGCGCCGTCAACGGCCGCCGCTTCGAGGACACCTCTTGGCACCCCCGCGAGCGCAGACATCACGATCACAACGTCAAATCCGACGCCGTGCCACAGCGAATAGATCGCGACGGCAGGCATCGCCATAGTGGGCGACTGCAGCCATTGCGACGCGGGCAGACCCAGTGTATGAAGCAAGCCGTTGGCCAGGCCGTACGTCGGGTCGAAAATCCACAACCAGCCAATGGCTGTTCCGATCGCCGGAGTCGCATACGGAAGAAGAACCAGAGTCCTGATGAAGCTGTAAAATCTGGACACCCGATTGATCAATAACGCGATGGCAATCGACAGCGCCACGATCCCCGGCACCATCATGGCAGCATAGAATGCCGTGTTGGCCAGGGACTGCTGGAACACATTGAACTGCAGAGCATCGGAAAAATTCGACCATCCGGCCCAAGTGGTGTTGACGCCGAGCAGATGATAGTGCCAGAACGCAAGCGTAAACGCCATGACGGAAGGCACATAGACAAACGCAGTGAGAAATGCAAGCGCCGGCAGCAAAAACAGGAGTGCGGTCAACATGTCGCGCCTCCGTCGGCGCCTCAAGGCACGCCTGCCGGCAAGCGTGCCTTGATAGTAAGTGAGGTGTTCCGTCTTGACGGACATCGTTACATCCTCTGCTGACCGGACATATACTTGTTGCCCAGCGCTGTCATGTTCACGAGCGCCTGAGTCACGGATTCCTGACCAAGAAGAGCTTTCTCAAAATCGTCCATCATGGCTGTCTTGGCGGCGCTAAACGTCGCATACTTTGGCTTGATCACCCAATACGAAGGGTCCGAGAACGAAGCCGCATACGCCGGATTGGCCTTGTAAAAGCCTTTCATCATGTTCATGCCGGCAGGACCAAGCGGCAAATAGTTGGTGTGCTCATTCCAGTACGAATTGGTCGACGGACTCGACATCCACTTCACGAACGTCCACGATGCGGCCTTTTGCGCCGCAGTTCCCGTATTGAACATGGTCAACGATGCGCCGTTGATGTAGTTGTAGGCGCGGCCCAGGAGGCCAGCCGGCGCAGGAGCGGCGAGCATGGGGAACTTGCCTCCCACAGAACCGAGGTCGTATGTATACCCGGCTGAAGCATCGATCAGCATCCCCACTTTGCCCGTGCCGAAGTCGAGTTGGTAATCGTATCCCTTTGTCGGCACGAGCACCTTCCTTTGCACCATGTTCCGCAACATCGTGAGGGCCTGACGGGCGCCTGGGTTATTTAGAGCAAACACCTTGTGACTGGGGTCGCGCCATACTTTACCGCTAAAATCCATGACCATGGAAAAGAACTGTTTAACGGAAGGCGTCCATACAATGCCGTGATAATTCTTGCCGAGCGCGGTGATCTTGTCGGCGTCTGCGACGAGTTGCGCCCAAGTCCTTGGCGCTGACGCAATGTGGGCGCGTTTGAACAAGTCTTCGTTGTAGTACAGGACCACGTTGGATTTTTTCTCCAGAGGCATGAGGTATTGGGCTTTGCCGCCGAGTGCCTGCATGTCCTGCCACACGACCGGATAGTAGTCCGCCCGAATCTGCGCGGCCGTTAGTCCGTCTTTGGAGTCCAACAAGGGCTTCAGGTTGAGGATGGCTCCGGAGTTAATAAACGTCTGGGCGGCATTAGTCGCAATCATGGCAACATTTGGCGCCTTGTGCGCCAGGAAGGCGGCGATTCCCTGGCTGGTGGCGTGCTGCCCCACCCACTTAACGTGAATCGTTGGATGTGCGGCATTGAACTGCGCAACTTCAGCGAGCAGCGCCTTATGCAGTTGACCCGAATTATGACCCGCCCAAAACACAATATTCGTCACCTGTGCAGATGTCGCAGCCGACGCACCCACCGGCGCCATAGAACCTACCGTTGCGATGATTGCCAACGATCCGGCCACTGCGGACACCTTGGCGAGCGCGCGTTTGCCATGATTGTCCAATCGTATTCCCTCCCAGATTGATTTGAGTACAACACCAGTCTACGAGGATGATGTAAAGTATTCAGATAACTGTTGTTAAATAACAGTAAACGGTTCGTTAAGGCGCCACGCCACTCCCATCAAATTATTTTATTCCCAGTTGTAACCAGACAAGCTGTCTTTGCGTCATGTGTCTATGGAGGGATGCCCCATGACCATACACAGACAGCCTCGTCATCGCAACGAAAATCACGATCGCAACATGGATATCCGACGCAGACGTCTCTGGCCCGCGACCATCGCCGCCACGGTCGGTCTACTCGGACTTACACTCATGGCGCCGTACGCTCACGCCGCCGAGGACTATACGGTCAAGGCGGGAGACACTCTGTCGGCCATAGCGGCCATGTTTCACGTTTCCGTTCAGGCACTCGCCCAACGCAATCACATTGTCAATCCTGACCTCATCGACACGGGCGAGACACTCATCATCCCAGACGCCGGTTTTGTCTACACCGCCCCGAAAGCCGGGGGCTGGGAGGCGAATCATGCGCTGGTCGCCAGTCATCTCACCTTGGGCGCCGCCATCGAACGGTACGCCCAATCGCGCGCAGACCAATTCTCTGTCGCCGTGTGGAACCTGACCAACGGACATCATTTGACCTATCAGCCTGCTCTGCGTTACGACACCGCCAGCATCGTAAAAGTAGCGATCATGGCCACACTGCTGCACCAGGAAACACTTACAAGTAAACCGCTCACACAGGACGAACAATCGCTCATGAGCGGCATGATCGAAGACAGCGTCAACAACGACGCAACCGCTCTCTGGAATGACGCGGGACAAGCGCCAGCCATTCAGCATTTCATGACGTTGGCGGGAATGAAGCACACCATAGCGAACACCCTTGGCTACTGGGGGCTGACGGAGACAACGGCCCCCGACCAGGTGACGCTGCTGGACTCGCTGGTCAAGCAAAACAAGCTCCTTGGATCGGCAGAACGCGCCTATGCCCTCCATCTGATGGAGAATGTCGTACCCTATGAAGCATGGGGCGTCACGTCCGGACCCGCCGAGCATGCAAAAGTCGCGCTCAAAAACGGGTGGCTGCCAATCAACAACAACTGGCAGGACTGGGCGATCAACAGCGTCGGGATCGTGCGCGGCAATGGCCGCGACTATCTGATAGCGATTCTCTCTGCTGACAATCCGTCAGAAGCGTATGGCATCGCCAGCGTACAGCAGATATCTCGGTACATCTGGCAGGCGCTCAAGCCAACTGCATCATCCTAGGCCAACTGTCTGTGCTTCAGAGCGATTCGAACCCGCACACCGCACTTTTTACTTGCAAAATACAAGTGATTTAGAGATATTGTAATGTGTAGCAATAGTCTTCCTTGCAAGGGTGGCGATACGATGCCGATAGATGCCGCGCCCGACAACCGTATGCCATTAGCAAAAATACTCTTCCTGGTTGGGGCCTGGTGCGCGTTTATGGTTCTCCTGACGACGGCTTTTCATCCCATTTTGCCAGTTCACCTCTTGCAAATGTTCATCATGGCGGCCATATCCATAAGTTTTTATCTTGCACTGTGGTTGTTTCCTAACTTTCCTATTCCCGTTGTGCCAAACACCTCAATATTGTTTGTCGCCGCCATTACCTTGGGACCTTTCCCGGAACTTTGCATTGTTTTATTGACGGCGCCATTTCTCATTCTTGGCATGCGACATGTTTGGCGATTTGCTCTATTTTTCCCTGCGGAAGACGCCCTTTCGACCATGTTTGGGTATTTGGGATTTAAAATATTTGGCGGAACAGCAGGACATATCTCCATGTCACAATGGAGTGCGTATGTGGCCTTCTGGATAGCCTATTTCATATCGAACGTCGTACTTATTCCCATTTATTATGGCATGGGAACAAAAACGAGCTTGAAAACCATTTACGTAGAACAGATCCTATCCCTCAGCGGAGTGGCGATGAATGCCATTGACTTAATCTTTGGATTCATCATGATTTTTGTCATGAAACATATTGGTATCGCGGGAGTCATTTTTGTTTCCGTTGCCTTGTGGTTGGTGAACGTGAATTACCGCTTTCTCTTGCGCAGTGTTATCCAATCCCAAAGAGATGAATTAACCGGCCTCTCCAATCGACGCCATTTTAAGTCCACTTTGGAAAAGTACTTTAGAAAGAACAGAGAAATATCATTGCTAATCCTTGATCTTGACAATTTCAAAACGTACAACGATAGTCGTGGGCATATAAAGGGAGACAAACTGTTGCGCGAGGTGGCGCAATTGTTATCTGCCAATGTGGGTCCGCGCGGGGTAGTCTGCAGATACGGCGGCGAAGAGTTTGCTATTATCCTTCCAGATATGCCTGTCACGCATGCCTTTGCAGAAGCTGAGCGCATAAGACATGCGATATCGACACGATCTTTTGAAGGCATGGAAGTCATGCCCCATGGAAAGATTACCATTTCTATCGGAGTCAGTTCCTATCCGGAACTGGCCAAAGACATGGAACAACTGATCCAGCAGGCTGATGAGGCCCTTTACAAAGTCAAATTCCAGAACAAGAATCAGTCCCTGGTCTTTGGTTCCTCATTGTAACTCGTCGGGCTTCACTGCAAAGAAGATGCATGAACTGTATTGATGTCTTTAGGTCAACAACCTTGTGGATTACTTTTTGCGATACATCCAGCCTCGACCGGCCACCACGATAAGAATGAACAGGACAGCCCATGGCACCACCCATGCAACCAAGGCAAACAACGATAAGGCCGATTGCCCAAGAGCACTGATGAATTCATTCCACGCCGTCACAATGGGGGGCGGCGCGCTGCTGGAAAAAGTGGTGGTCGTGAATGTTAAATTGACCGTTGCGAGTTGCACAGATCGGCTGAGGGTATGCTCTTGCGACGATAGATCGGAGATCTGGCTGTTTACCTGCGCGAGCGATTGTTCGATTTGCAGCATGTCCCGCATTGACTGCGCCTTATTGTACAATCGCGTATAAGCCGCGGCCTCGCTGCGCAACTCCGCAATTTGCCGCAACAGCCCCGTGTACTGCTGCGTCACGTCCTGACCGGTTTGGGAGAAATCCGTCACAGTGCCAAGTGTGCGCGCATGATCCAAAAACGTGGAAAAGTCCGCTTCCGGCACACGAACAGTCATCATGGCCGTCAACGTATTGCCGCCTCCCGTCGCCTCCTGTGATGATTCCACAAATCCACCGTCGCCAGCCACCATCTGCGCGATGCGAGCCTCAGCCTTTCGCACGTCAGGCAGGGTGATACTCAGGCTCGCCTGCTCGATCACCATTCGTTGCGCTGGTCCAGCAGATAGCGAAACAGGCGTTGCGGATTGTTTCGCCAAGGCTGAAAAGGCTGCACCACTGTGCAACGGCGCCGAAACTGTGGACGATGCGTTCTGCTCGATCGCATATCCATTACTTATTCCCGCGACGATCGAAGGCGCGGAATCGCTCCTTTGCGCGTTCCACGACCCGATCATCGCGATGACGATAATGACTGCCAACATCCCGGTCCAAAGGCGGGGATCACGTACATACGCGTTCTGCATTGTAGACCTCACCCAACGACTTTCCTTGTCTCTCATCACGCACATCCTCGTCCTTCCGTTACGAGCTTTTCCTTATAGACGATGAAGGGCGTCATGAGGTTACAACAAACGTTGCTCAGCGCAAAATCCTCGGACTTGCCATTACCCCCATAGGTTTCAATTGATACTGGTACGACCAGCAGTATCCTGAAGTTCTCCATGCATTCGGTCCAAACCATCTGAATTCCGGGTCGCTGTTGTGAACACATCCGAAGGCATTGAACCTATGGCCATAGGCGGTAATCTCCAGAGTATGTACACCGTTCTCAACGTAACCCAAGTCCAGTGTGAAAGGAGCAAAAGCGATTTTACCTTTTTCAGTGCCATTGAGTGATACTGACAGAAGCGGATTGGTGAAATTTGTGGCTTCCAGAACCAACCGCTCGCCCTGCGACATGATGGCACAGTGGTAGACAAGATTTCCAGTGTAAAAGGGCAAGCCCTGTACCGTCCAGTCTCCAAACGCAATCGTTCTGACAGGATCAATAATCCGTTTGTGTCGGCCATCTACCCTTACCCCGAAGTCACCGAGGAGATAACACCATTCCACATTGGTCGTTGTACCAAATGGAATTGTCAAGACAATTTCGCTTTTCCCCGCCAAAATATCAGGCAACGCGATCGTCTTGATAGACTCGTCCACATACCACCCAATGACCTTCGACGGAATGCAAACTCCGTTCATCATAATTTGAGTGACCTCGGGGTTTTCCAGTGCAAGCAACGGAGATTTCACATCGACGCTTGAGTGAAAGGTAAACCGTAAAGCCAGTTGATGCGAATGGCTGTCTGTTGAAGGATTCACCCACGGTTGCGGAATAGCGTCAGTCCTGAGTAGATATCCAAGTTTTTCTCTAAACAATCGATCAATTCGCAGGATTTCTTCCTCACTCTCCCACTCGCCTCCGGCAATAGAATATTCCGCCATATCCAGCAACAGCGCGTTGGGCTCTGAAAGAGTGATGGCGACCGGGTCCATGATTTCTATAGATTCTTGAATTCGGTCGAGCTCCGCCTGTTCGACGTTATCCGTTCTCCAGGAAGGTGCGCCGGGCTCCAGATGTAAAAGTATGCTGTCGTGAATTGAGATTTCACAAGCGATCAGGGTATCATTTTGGTCACTGACTGCAGGACAAGCGCCAATGTTTCCGTTCATGGGATTGTACAGTGTCGGGTTCCAGACTCCGTTGACGCGAATCTCTATTGTTTCCATAAAAGGGTATCCTACCGATTCCTCTCGCGGCCTCTTATCTTCGGAATGGCAGATGAACAGCCATCTCCCATCGCCATCACATCTCATTTGATACAGGAGATTGTCGGAACGCTCTCCATTTTCGAGACGGATATCGACATCCCTGAATTCATCAAGTGATGTCAGAAGACTGTTTTTTGTCACAGGAATAGCGACACACTGGAGAGCCAGCTCCCGAACTCTGTCCGACGCTTTCGCATCGAGCAGATGGGCCGGCTCACCCATGAAAACAACACGCCCGCCAGACTGCACAAAGGATTCCAGCCGTTCTACGGTTGTTGTTCTCAACGTTCGACATCCTGGCACGAGTATAATGTCATACTCCATCGCTCCAACTTTGAATGTTCTTGAAACATTCGCGGGACAAAGAGTCGGCAGCAAAGATTCACTGATGAAGTCAAAGTCCAACAATCCAAAAGTGAGCCACTTCACAATGTCATTGAAGTTATTTTCTAATTCTTCCCTCTCCAAGAATGTCTGGTCGATCGGTCCACAGCACAGCCAATGTGATTCAATGGGATGTATCACTCCAATTCTTACCCTGGATTTGCCTCTGGTGAGAACTGTATTGAGCCGACTGAAGTAGTCCTCGATCAATCGAAATTCCCTGTACCACGGAGACTGGTATCCTATACTCGCGGGAAAATCTCTCTTGGCTTCCCCTTCCATGGATACCCAAGCCAGATGAGGGACTCTGACGGTAACACCGAGCGCGGCCTGCCAATCTCCTTGAAGCTTGTAGCCTGCAAAGCTGAAATCCCAATTGGTTACACCGTACAGTTCACTCAGCACGCCCGCTCGGTCATATTGGCGGGCCACACTTTGCGCTTGTTTGGCCGTGGAATACTCGCGATTATCACATAGCATGTCAATGCCGGGAAGTTGGAAGGATCGGTACGCACGCATCGCTTCTCCAACAACACGAGTTTGCGAGAAAAGTGCGGGTTCTTCAAGCACATGCCCAGTCAACATGATTCCATGTACTTCGCACCACATGCCGATCATGTCGGAAAACGCAGTCGCAAACCGCTCGCTCAAATGGTCATAATAACGGTAACGGGCGACAGAAACCTGTCCGCGAGGGAGTTCCCAGAAAAGTTCCGGCAGAAAGTCCAGA
Organism: Bacillota bacterium; assembly: GCA_021805735.1. GTDB lineage: Bacteria > Bacillota > Bacilli > Alicyclobacillales > SLC66 > JAKADD01. Next base: position 17,829 of record JAJZEE010000048.1, on the reverse strand, counting down.
AGTTCGTCTCCATAGGCTTGTTTATAAGTGTCATTGAAATCATCAGTAAATGGCATGACAACCCCGCGCGCCTCTCCGGCGTTTCGCAAGTCTTCCTTGCGGGTAAAGTGGGGTTCATCGGTAAAAATTGCGGGAATTGAGCCGCCAAAGTCGTTTGCCAATTTACTGTAGTACCTCTCATGGGTAATCTCGATGAATTTCTTTATCGCCGCAGGATCAAGAGTATTCACATAGGCTTGGTTATTGAACCACGGATCATCTTTTTCTATCTCCAGGTACGCTCGCCATACCACCGCATGCGTTCCAACATCTTCATTCCCCAAAAGCCTCCTGTACGCGTGCAATCGTCCATCTTTCAATGCGATTTCATAACTCGCGATAAAATAACCCTTAGGATTCCCGTTGTCATCCACCACCCGATTAAACTCTTCTCTGCTTGATGCCATACCCGTGTTATCAAATACTTCAGGTGTAAACACGATGTATCTGGCCCTGTTGCGGATATCCTTGGTGACAAAACCTCCAGCAAAGCCAGAGCCCCAGCGGTCTTCATCATACAACCAGCACAGCATTTGATTGGTCTGGGCCTTATCATTGCACATCCTTACATACTCCATAAATTCATCGCTGAGGTATGGGATTGCCATGCCCGTCCGGCTGTGAATGTGAAACCCGCCAAATCCCATATCCTTCAGTACATCGATCTGCTTCAAAAGCGCGTGAATATCAAGTTTGCAATTCCACGCCCAAAACGGTGCGCCTCGATACTCAGACGTGGGATTCATGAACAACGCGGAACTCAAAGTAGCTTCAGATTTTTTTGGATACAGCATCTGCCGTACCCCTCCTTTCTGTACTGTTTTCAGGTGTGCGAGCGTTTCTTTGGACACATGCGCTGAGTGGTCATCAAGGACCATATGGGTTTTCATCCCTTTTATTCCCAGTCACATCCCTCGCAACGGAGGGCTCCCTCCGAAACAGAACCTGGACGCGGCTTTTGCGCGCCTCTTTCATGGACAAGTAGGTCAACGAATTCAGGGGCAAAAGACGCATCACAGGACCCTCACATTCGTAACCATTATCCGTCCTCTTCCACCCGTGATTGCCGACTCGCGCGTTGACCGCTTCGCTCTCCTGAACACCCAATATCAGTGAACCGTGCCTGAGGGTCACCAAGTCTGACGCGTGGGACGAATTCAGGACTGGAACCGTGCGCAGCCCGATGTCAAAGGTGTATGTGATCACATCCCCCCGTGCTGCAATCAGTTGCACTTGCGCGAATCCATTTTCAAACGCCACGTTGTGCGGGCGGCCGTTCACCAGGATACGAACTGAATCACGGGCAATCCAACTTGGACAGAAGAAGCAGAAACGTTTGGCGCCAGTGGTAGATGTATTCAACACCTCCAACTGGACGAATCCATCATTCGGATAAGTCGATGATTGCCGTACGGACAGGAGATCGTCCTCAACCCGCAGTTGGGCGTCGTGATCCCCGAAAAAGATCAGATACAGCGAATGTTGGTTTACCGCGTAGTGATACGTGCTCAGCCGCGACAGCCCCTCGCCACCCCGCATCGTGCAGCAGAAGGTTGCTTCAAAAACCTCCTGCGGATGAAGTGTCGAACCCGCCGGTCCAACGCAACAGTCGCACCCGAATCCACCGTTGGGTCGTTGACCGTGAACCAAGCCGTTGTAATAAATGTGGTGCGCGTCTTCAAGGTATTGAGGATTGTTTTCCACCCTCCACAATTCAAGAGCGGCAAGTAACGAATCGATGACTGCACAGGGCTCCGTCCAAGCAGGCCTGTCAAACCAATTGTAATTCGCGTACGTCTCTGTCAATGCTTGACCCATGTAGAGTTGATAGAGAGATTTGGCGACATCGACAAATCGGCTGTCCCTGGAAATCGCGCTGTATCGAAGAATGCCACGCAGCGCGGACAAAGTAGCGTGAGTCTGGAACGAACACGCCACAATATCGGTTGCTCCGAGCGTATCTATCATCTCTTCGATGAGTCGTTGCAACGGAGCCATCTGTAACACACTCTGGGCATGTGTCAAGCCGTCCAGGGCGATAAAAACACATCCAATATCCGTAGAAGTCAACCAACCGTTGGTGCACGCTCCAGTGAGATGCCCCCCAACTCCGCCCGTTCGGGTGCGATCCTTCAGACTAACTGGATAGGTCCTTATTTTCCCGGCGGCAGGCAGGTACAGATTATGCACCATGTCCTCCACCATGTTTATCGACTTGTCATTCCCCGTCCACAGGTAATATTCTATCAAGCCTCGTATTGCCCAACTGTTCCCAGACCATTGCTGCTCATTGATCACGTTGTCTATCGTCGCACCAAAGTATCCCTTGCAGTTCAGATGGTCTGGCCATGCGACGAAAATTTCGTGTGCATGTGCAGCATCCAAATGGAGCGCACGCGACAATAACACCAACGCCAAGAGCAGACGGCCTTCCTTGTCTCCAGGCCATTCGGAAGCGTCACCCACAAATACTTGCGACGGAAGGTATTCCGCTTGATGCAATCTCTGAAAATTCAATTGAAGACGGTTGAGGATGTCTCCCCCATGCTGAATTTCTGAGAAATCAAGCAGTCTCACATGCATGCCCTCCTCTCCTGTTATCATTCGTATCAACATTTCGTGGCTCCAACAAGGGAATAAACGTAAACTCATCCACCAGGCACTTCATCCCTTCCTGGATTGGAAGATTTTCGTACTGTTGTGTTCGCCCGGAGCGCATCATGGCGTAAATCATGCGTTCCATCAGTTCTTGTCGCTTCCATGACCAGTCCACAACTGCGTAAAGATTTTGCTGCTCTGTCGGATCATTGTGCAAATCATGCATCTGGTGACCCTCCCCGTCGAAATACATGGTGAGTCGCCATCGGTCACTAGTAATCAGTCCTCTATGGTCAAGCCCTTGAATAAGCACATCATCCCATTCTGTGTGGAATGTTTCGTTGTCGTCACTCTTACAGGCAGCGGCGAAGGAACGACCCTCCAGCGGAGGTCTGGAATCAGCCATACCCCAATCGCAGAGCGTGGGGAAAAAATCCAAGGTACAAGTCAGCCGGTCTGTCACTTTCGGCATGATACCTGTTCCACAAACGATCAGGGGACAACGAATCCCCTTGTCATAGTGTTTAGCCCCTTTGGTAATCAGTTCGTGGTCCCCTAACATTTCACCGTGATCACTTGTGAACACCAGAATCGTATCTTCGCAAAGTCCTGTCTCATCCAACCATCGGACAATGCGGGCGATCTGATCGTCGATGAAACGTAAGGAACCATGATACAGCGCCCGCAGCTGTTTCAAGGATTGTAGATTACCAATGAGGGCATCGAACCCGTTGAACCGCTTCGAATCTTCAAGAATCGAACTTTCGTAATGACGCACCGCCGCAGGAATGGGATCTGGCATGTCATCCGGATGGAAGAGTGAATCATACGGTGCGGGTGGATCATACGGATCGTGCGGATCAACATACGAGATCTTGCAAAAAAAAGGTGAGTCAGGTTGCTCTTGCACGTGAGTTTGCATGAAACGCAACGCTTCATTTGTAATGAAAGTGGTCTGATGAAGTTCCTTCGGCAAAGGAGACGGATACATGACTGACCACGGCGAAGATGATTGCAAGGGTAGAATGATTTCTTCGTGGGCTTGGCGCCACTCGTTCCAAAGATTACGCCCTTCCTTTCCATACTGGGTGATGTACGGCATGGGCCAGCACATGGCGAGCGCTGTACGATAATGTTCGGGATACTCTCGTTCAATCCAATCCAACCAGGAGCCCAGCTTCGGGTCCTCGGTGATCACGACTTCGTCAAATCCCACTGAACGCAAGTCCGGAGGTTCCGGTGACTGCATGGGACTTACGTGAAACTTCCCGAACCCTCCCGTTTTGTATCCTGCTTTCTGCAGAACATGGGCGTAAGTGGGAGCTCCGTTTGCCCATTCCACGGCTCGCAGCACCAAGTTGTTATCGGTGATGCCGTGAATCTCCGGCGACCGCCCCGTCAAAAACGTTGCTCGACTTGGGGCGCATAGCGGTGAACTGGCGTAGCAGCGATCGAATCGGACACCTCTGGATGCCAGGTGGTCAATCGTCGGTGTTGAACACACCTCTCCGCCATAGCAATGGAGTTCCGCAGCTCCAAGTTGATCGACCATGATGAAGATGATATTGGGCCTGTGTTCCATCGAACGATCCCCTTTCCTGGTATCCGTCGGTTACGCTGTCAAGGTCTATATCCCCTGGCGACAAGAGACGCCATCCGTTCATACCGACTGCCCCGCATCCTCGGAGTTGACTGCAAACTGGTACTTGCCGGATCCGAAGCGGAATGACGCACGCCCCGAGTTCCATCCCAAATATTCGATTCCCTCGCCGCCAATGGCTTTCTTGCCGCTCTCCACGACGTTCTCAACCTGTCCCTGCGCAACAGGGAATCTCAACGTCGCGGTCGTATTGGCCGGAATTGTTAGATTCAGAACAAACTGTCCGACCTCTCCGTCCTTTTCCCAGTGGCTCACAATCTCTCCATAGGCAGACCTGTAACTGGCTCGGCAGTGTCGAACCGACCCTCCCGGGTGCGGGGAGATCACAGTGTGGCGAAACCCGGGTTCTTTCAGATCCGCCTCTATCCCCGCCATAAACCGAAACATCCATTCGCCGACAGATCCCAGCGAGTAATGGTTAAATGAGTTCATACCGGGGTTCTGGAATCCATCCTTCTCGGTCCAACCGTCCCAGCGTTCCCAGATGGTGGTCGCCCCGTTTAACACGGAATACAGCCAGGAGGGATAGGTCTTCTGCTCGAGGAGTCGATAAGCCATGTCATCACGGCCAAACCGGCTCAAGACCGGGAGCAGATAACTCACACCGAGAAACCCGGTGGAGAGATGGTCGTTTCTTTCTTGAATGTTGCGCAGTAGATGCGCCAGCGCCAGCTCCTGCTCCCCGACTTCAAGCAGACCCACATGCAGAGCCAAAAGGTACCCCGTCTGGGTGTCTCCCAGGACCTTTCCGTCGTCCTGCACATACGACTGACGAAAAGCCCGCCTGTTCCTTTCAAACATCTCCCCGTACAATGCGACGTCATTTTTTTCCTCCAAAATGTCGGCGATTGTGGCGAACAGCTTGACACTGTAAGCGAAATAAGCGGTAGCGACGATCTCCTTCGGCGTGTCTGCGTCGATCGACAACCAGTCGCCGTAGTTGACCAGATAGGCCTCACGTATCCCATCCTTGCTCGTACGGTCCAAATGACCGATCCACCGTTTCATCCCCGCATAGTGGCGCCGAAGAAGGCGGACATCCCCGTACATCAGGTAGAGGGTCCAGGGCACGATAACCCCTGCATCTCCCCATCCCGGGTTGGAGTCGTCAAAACACCAGCCCATTTTCCGGTGCCATTCGACAAAATCGACGTCGGGCGCGATGTCGTTGTACGCTCCATTGCACAGTTGCGCGTCGGCCATGTCTCCCATCCACTTGGCAAAGAAACGTGATACATCCATATTGTAAGAGGCCGTCCGGACGAACACCTGTGCGTCTCCCGCCCACCCAAGCCTTTCATCGCGGTTTGGACAATCCGTCGGCACGCTCAGAAAATTTCCCCGCTGTCCCCAGAGGGTGTTTTGCCACAGGCGATTGATCAGGTGGTCGTCTGTTTCCACGGTTCCGGAAGAGGGTGTGTCCGAATGCACCACAACCGCCCGAATATCATCCGGAAGCGGGGCGTGGGTCAGTCCTGACACCTCCGCGTACCGAAAGCCATGAAACGTAAAGTGCGGCTCGAAAATCTCCGCATTCCCATGGCCGCCCGCCACATAGATATCGATGGGCTTCGCTCCCCGCAAGTTCTCCGTGTACAGAGTGCCGTCCGGATTCAACATCTCGCCGTGACGCACCATGACACGCGTACCTCGTGGCTCGACCAGGGAGAAACGAATGTGGCCAGAGATGTTCTGACCAAAATCCAGGATATACGCATCTTCGGTAATGGGATTGACGCTGATGGGGGCGAGTTCCTCGGTCGATCGAACCGGCGGATCCACCTGAGGAACGAGCATTCCGGTATATGGTTCTCGAACGTGCACGGGACGCCATTCTCCATCGTCACATGATGCCAGAGACCACTGCGCGAGTTCGCAAGTGGCGTCATACAATTCTCCCATCATGATGTCCGAATACTGTATCGGTCCGACCGACCATTTCCAGGTATCGTCGCTCTTTACGGTTTCCTGCGTTCCGTCGACATACTCGATGCAGAGTTGAAGCAGCAAGGACGGGTATTGCCCATAGTACCGTTCCCATGCCCATCCAACGTGACCAGCAAACCATCCGGTGCCGAGGATAGCCCCGATGGCGTGGTGTCCCGGTTTCATGGAGGACGTGACGTCGTAGGTCTGCGTCTGCACCCTTTTCCGGTAGTCCGTCCACCCCGGAGCCAACCTGTCTTGGCCGAAGCGGTGACCGTCCAAGTGCAATTCGTAAACCCCGAGCGCGGTAGCATATAGGAAAGCGCGCGCAACTGGCTTGCTCACCGTGAACGACTTGCGAAAATAGGGACTCGCTTGCAACGTTGGATGTGCATCCCCGTAGGGAAGAGGTGTTCCGGCGTCAATCCATTGACCTTCCCAATCCTGCCTTTCCAGCAATCCCATCGACCACAAGGCCGCGTCACTCCATGCGCTGCAAGCGCCTCGCTCGTCCCAGACAGCTACTTTCCAGTGACAGACCGTTCCAGAGCGGAGCGGCGCCCCCGCATATTCAACGTGCACACTTTGGTCGGACGCTACTCTGCCACTGTCCCACAGATCCCCTTCGTTGCGCTCCAACAGTCTGTGATCCGATGATACCAGCACTCTCCAGGCGGACTGTCTAACGCCTCGCCGCACTGGGTCAACAGGTTCAATCTGCCAACCAAGCCTGGGAATCCGCTCACCTAAGCCGAGCGGATTGACCGCTCCTTCTGTGGTCAAGCGTTTTACGATGATGGTCTGCATATCCACTACCTCCACAACCCATGACGTTAGGACCCCTTTATGAATCAACCAGGTCTGTAGCCTAGCGGTGGCTTCACAAAGATGGGCAAAATTCTGTTCGTGTTAATATCTTCGGGTTTACACCACAATGCGATGTCCCGCCGTTCGCCGGGAAGCAAGTCGAAATACTCGTCGCTGCAACGCAGACGATCATCAAGGCCAAAATGAACAGCATGTGCAAATGTATCGCTCTCTACTGTAAATCTCATGCTATTTCCATCATGCTGCACATTCGACACTGTCAGATGTGCATCCGGAACGTTGAGCTTTCTGAACGGCACCTCTCTTAACACGGCAGGCTTCATCAAGGACTTATCGTTCATTGGTTTGACAAAATAAAAGTATTCTTCTGGGGCATGGTCTTCCGCGTTCCATTCGCCTATCATTCTGCGAGAGTTACATCAGCCGTAAATGGATAAAACGCACTTCGTTGATGTCCTAAATAGATGTCATTTATCCATACGTCAGCTTCAGAATCCAACGATATTTCCTCCTCGTATACGGACTCGACTGAAGGGTTGATTGCGCGTCCCTGAAAGGCAGAAGTGCCTCTCGGGAGGCTGCCGGTATACGACGAGATCACGAGACAAATAGAATGTCGGTCAGGTAGTGAAAATGCGCCACTTTTGTGCTTTGTTCCGGAGCCACCCACAGCACCTGGACCTCTGGCGCGTGATCGACAGTTTGACACACAATTTCCAGATTGTGTCTGCCCTGCGTCATTCGAAACTCCACCGTCTTCTCGGCGATCGAACGATGGTACGCTGGCATGAAGTCGGTGATATCACTGTGGTTGAGCAATTCCCGTCCATCAAGGGATACGCGCGTAGGAGACGAGGTCGCCACAATCAGACGCACCTCTCTGTTTTCTGGGTTCCAGACCGTAGCCGACGCCCGATATTCACCCGGAATATCCGGGAAATATTCGGAGAAACGAATGTCTCCGTTTGGAAGAGATACTTGAACGGATGCACTGGCACAGGGCCCCTGAAGTGTCCACACCATTCTGGGCAGAAGTACGAAAGAGATGCAGTCCTCACCCCAACCAGACTGGTCTACCAACCGCTCGACATGCAGCAACAACCGATACCATTTTTGTGGAACGCCATCCGCACGCACAACTGCGGTCCATTGCATTGAGGAAAAGGCGCCAATGTTACACGCCACCTCGTCGGATGCGGACCAGCCCTCGGGTGTTTCGATCGATATTTTCCCTTGCCAGGCACAGGATAGGTTGTTTTGTAATCGGATTACGACACGTTTTTCCTCGCCGATGCCGATGACCGGTCCTTCCTGTCCATAGTTCACCGTCACCGACAATCCCGATTCTGTCGCCGTTCCGTTTGGGATAACAAATGTGTTTTCCAAGAGCGCCCCGGCATGGACAGCACCGCCCTTGTTCGTACCAGCTAACTGCCGTGTCGCCGCGGTTTCATCCTGTTGCGGGGTATTTGACTCCAATGCGATGGGACCCCCGTTCACACGCCAGACCTCCTTGCCGGCTTGGATTACCCGCAGCGTCAACTCATGCAGATTCTTCGGCGGCGCAAATCCAGTAATGGTGGTACTCATGACGATCTTGTCTCCGATCGGCGCCTTCCATTGGTCGGGGATTACTTCCATCCCCCCCAGGATGCCAAGCAGCGCTGCAAGCGTTCCGGCGGTGCAATCAGTGTCATATCCACAGTTCACCGCCTTGAGCAGCGAGTCGGTGAAATCCTCTCCATACAGCCAACCCAGCATGGTGAAGGCAATATTCTGCGGAGCATCCGTAAAATTGGATCGCCCGTGCTTCGCCAGAATCCATTCTCGAGCTTGCCTCCATTCCACGCCCTGCTGATACCAACGAACGAGATCCCGCACGGCAAGGGACACCCGGCTGCTCGTTGGCAGGTACGATAGGCCAAGTTCGATGAGTTCCATGGGGTCGGACATAACAAACGCGGCACTTTCCACAACTGAAAGGAATACTTCGCCCCAGGCGCCCTCGCCTCCGGCATGATCCACGGATGCGTCCAGTTGAGCGTAGTGAGCTGCCAACTCCGGCATGCCAGGCGCAATCATCGCCCAGATCTCGGACCGAATCGGCGCTCCCATACAGTCAATAAATGGATTACCAAACCACCCTGAGATGGGAGGAAGCAAACCACACCGCAGATTAGTCAATGCAAACCCGTACTCATCGTATGGGAAAAATACATGCTCCAACCATTCCTGTCCCAATTGAACCACAGACAAGCGCGGTCCGTACTGCTCCAGGGCATGCAGAGACACCAGTTGCAAATCCAGGTCATCGTTTTCAGCCGGACCATCCGGAAGGTCCAGGTAACCCCGCAGCGTCAACAGTTGTTTTGTTCCTTCAACCGGGGTTCCAAGCGTTCCGCCAATATTCTTGCCCATCCACCCCGCGTACACGCGGTCGTAGTACTTGTCTGCCTCTAGCCTTACCATCTAAAGCACACTCCTCAAGTTGAACGACGCATCGCACGTTCTCTCAATGATAGAAGGGCCAGACGGGCGTCAAGACTGCTGGCGCCCCTCTGTTTTACGATGGCCCTGCAAGGGCCTGTGTCCACGTGCCGACGTGTGATCGTCCCTTTGCCTCAGGAGGACGATACGACGGTAATGTTGACCGCATCAGCAGGCTCGAGCGTGCCTGACTCATTGAACATTCGATATCCAATGGTATAAGTTCCAGGCTGGGTCAATTGGATTCCGGACGCGGGCATCTGAAGCCACTTCCAGTTCTCTCCATAGCCGATAGGGGTCTCAGTCCACACGTCGTTCGGCGAAACAATGTGATACTCACCGCCAATGCCAGATCCCTGCAATTGAAGGGTAACCGGCGCTGTGTACGTCGTTTGGTCGCTCGCAGGACGCCCATTTACAAGCAGTTGCGTGTGACTCCCATGAACCTTCCTGATAGCCCCGAGGTCCGTCAACTGAACATTTTCAACGGCATACTGAGCGGCAGAGGGAGACTCAAATCGCAAAATCAGGTCATCGGCGCCCGGCTTTGGCACGAAAGTGTACTGAAGAGTTTCAAATTGACCATTCGTGCCGTAAACTGTGTTCAGGACCGTGCTGCCCGCATACCCGGAATATGTCGTGATATTCCGGAAGTACGGTGTGACGGCGCCCTGGTTCACTTGTATCGACAGCTGCACACGGTAGGCGTGGGTTTGCGCCACGGGCAACCAGGAAGATGCTAGGCCCAGTCCGCCCTGCGTTTGACTGACCGACTCGACGTTCGTGCCGTTTTGGTTCGTGGTGGTAACCGTGGCGCTAGGTGGCGCAAACCAGCCATCCGCCACGCCGCCGTTGTTGCTGTCGAGTGAGAAATTGCCGTTGAGTGCGAGATTGATGCTGGATGGCGAACCGATGTTGTCCTTCGGCGCAAATGTGTTATCTTGCATCGCTGCCTGCAAAACCAACTGGCGGTCGGTTGGATCCACTGCCTTGCCCGCCGCCGCGGCATTCGCGTCACTCGTCATTTGGGCATTCATGACGGGACCCCAAATGTCGGATCGCAGCGACAAGTAGGTCCAACTCCAACCCAGTTGTTTAAACAGCGTCGTGGCGTCGCTCATCCACTGAGCCGCCCCGGGCGCCCAGCGCAACACACCAAACTCACCCACATAGATGGGTACATGGTATTTCTGTTGAAAGCTGATCACCGGCTGGAGATCGGCCTGCATCTGTTGGATGTTCCATTGTTGCCCATTGACCGGACCGGGATAGCGGATTTCACCCGGCCAACTCGTGGTGATTGGGCTCTTGTTGTACACGCTGAATCCCTGTTCCGTGTAGGTTCCTGGGTCATAAAAATGGAGGCTGTAGATCACGTGCGGATCTTGAATCAGAGGAACGTTCCCGTTGCCAAACGACGACGCTTGGTCCCACGGCGTCGCCTCCACAATGACCGGAGTGGTTGGGTCCAGTTTGCGAATCGCCGCCACCACTTGCGGGGCCCATTGAAGGTAGGTCGTGGAAGCGATGCTGGCGCCGCTGCTGTTGGTCGTGGTTGGCTCGTTCAAGATGTCGTATCCCCAGATGTGTGAACGGAAAGGGGCGAGCTGGGTGATGATCTGCTGCCAGTCGCTGATCCATACGTTCAGGTTGTTCGGATTGTTCCAAAAAGAGCTGGTGATCACTTGCCCGGCGGATGTATTGTGCAAATCGATGACCGCGTACATGCCATCCTTGGCGACCTCGCTCATCAGCAGTTTGACTCGATCCAGGTTGGCTGTGAAAGCAGACGTGAGCGGAAGATTCGAACTGGTGCCACCGGTCGACGTCAGATAGGGATTGATGACAAGACGCACCAAGTTGGCATGGTACAGCTTCCGCATCTGGTTGATTTCATTTGGATTGCCTAATTGCCCCACGTTGAACCCGCGGCCAATCGGCGGATTGAACGCCGCGCTCTGTCCAGGCCCGCCCTGGGAGTCGGCCTGAGCGGTATTCATGGTGAGCGGCAAGACGGCGACGCCCAGCAGCAGCGCCATCGCCATAGCCATTCGCTTAAGACGACGAATCAACTGAATCACTCCTTTTTTATAGAATGTGAACTCCCGTCCGTGTAGTGCCGTGTCGATCACGCCATGTCGCTCACCCCCCCTGGTCACAGAGCGTGAGATGCAAGCTCACACCTCACAAACAAAACTGAAGTGTTTTCAACCATTCCTGCGCAATGATCTGGTTGCCAATGGCATTCATGTGCACGCCGTCCACGGTGATGGCATACGGTTGCCGATACGCACGGCGAACCGACCGAAGATGGCTGAGAATTCTTTCGTGGGCATCCACAATCCGCACGTTGTGGCGATTCGCCACTTCGTGAACCGCTTGCGCGTATTGTCCGAGACGCGCATTTTCGGAACTGTCAGCGTCCTCGTTATGCACAGTCGGTGTCACAAACACCAAGTGCTCCACATGATGGAAGCGGCATGTCCGGATGACGTCTTCCAGACCCACAGGAAAAGCAAACTGCGTCGAAACTTCACTGTCATACGCGTCGTTGACTCCTATCATCAGACTGACCCATGTGGGAGTCACCGCCTCCAGATTCGCCTCCAATCGGCTCAAAACATCTGCAATCCGCGAACCACCGACAGCGCGATTGAAAAATGCGATGCGCGCTTCCGGGTATGATGCCAGCAGCATTCTCTCCACCACGTCTACCCAAGACGCCGTGTATCCGACATGGCGGAGAGGCGCCTCGCCTTCCTCCAGCAGGGAACGGCGCGTAAGACTGTCTCCTTCAAACAGGATCCGGTCCCCATTTTTCAGCAAACAGGATGCACCGGTGCGCTCCATACCGCATCCCCCTCTAATGACCGACTGACTCTGCGTCAAAATCGCCTTCCAGCGACGCAATCCGCTTCAACCAGAGTTTGTATTGGCTCAACGAAAATGGCGGCTGACCCAGCAGATAGTGATTTCCATGCTTTTCATCACCGATGGTCCATTCCAACAGGATCAGTTTCTTATCCGACCTCGAGATGGGGATCCGAACCAGAGACGCATTTTCATTCGCCTCCACCTGAAACGCGCCCTCCGCCAGCAATCGATCACCATCGGCATCCACAATTCGATAGTCTCCGCCGCTTGCCTGGTTTGAATCGTTCCCGGCGATCACCTCGACCGCCCAGTTTTCTGGCTCGCGAACCATCAGGCACACCGGCTGCTGGGAACGACGAATGTAGTGGTACGCAAGTTTCTTGCCAAAAAAGTAGTCCACAATCGCATCTGAAAACTGTGGCCAACCGTCCATCAAATTCCACCAGATGATCCCGGTTCGTCTCCATTTTTTCAGTCGGGTCATTTCGATGAACGTCTTTTTCGCTTCCGCCTGGGAAATCTGCGACGCCAATGCAAAGTCTTCAATTGAATCTGGAATGAAGCCGAACAATTCCCTGATTTGATTGGCCATCAACTCGACTCGGTACGGATTGTCCGCCATGTCGGTCGAATGCAGGATCCACTGACGATTGTTGTTCCATGGCCAAACGTGTGACTCGTCAATAAATTTTCGAATGGAACTGACATTGGGACAGCCATGGTACCCGATCTCGCTGACGAAGTGAGCCTTGAATTCTGTGTAGTATGGACTCTTGTAATAGTCGCGCGGTCCCCAAATATGGTCCTCCGGCGGAGACGAGTCGGCCTTGTCTAGGACGTACGTAGGCGACAGGTAGGGAGAGCTGGGTAAATATGGCCTGAACGGATCGCATTGCGCAATCACCTGTGGCAAAACTTCACGGGTGATGCGGTTCTTGCCCGGATCGGCATACAGATAGTCGCATTCATTGTCGCCGCACCAAAGAACGAGCGAGGCGTGCCGCCGCAACTTTCTGACAACAGACATCCCCTCTTGTCTCACTTTCTCCAGAAACCGCTCGTCTTGCGGATACGGCGCACAAGCCATGGAGAAGTCTTGCCATACCATTAACCCGTTGCGATCGCACAGATCGAAAAAGCCATGGTCCTCATACACGTTGCCACCCCAACAACGGATGATATTGCAGTTCAATTCAACCGCCATCGCCAGAATCGACGGAATCCGCTCCGCGTCTCGGCTATGGAAGACATCAGCAGGAACCCAATTCGTCCCCTTACAGAAAATGGGCGTACGATTGATCTTCAGCAGAAACTGACCATCCCTGTCTCCGGCCGCGTCCGATCGCAACAACTCAACCTCACGAATGCCAAATTGCAGATTCCGGCTGGCCACAATGCTCCCATTGACGAGAAATTCCAAAGTGGCTTCATACATGTGCGCCTCACCGTATCCGCGGGGCCACCACAGTTCCGGATTGGGCACGTGAAACCCGTTTGCCAAAGCTCCTGACGAGAATCGCACTGCACTCAGAAATTCAAACTGCGAACTCTTGCATGCGCCGGTGAGACGAAGCGAGAGGTTTTCCATCAGGGCCGCAGGCGGCATGCCAAGTTGAAAAAACAGAGCGAGCCTGGCTTCCTTGTCGTCCGCGGCAATCGTCTGCACATAAGCGTCGAGAATCTCATACGGGCCGTGGAACACGAGTTCCACCGACCGCCAGATGCCAGCAGACAAGGCGCGCGGCATGATGTCCCAGCCATAACTGTGGGCCGCCTTGCGAATCCACAGCCGATCCCAATCAATATGCCAGGATACGTAGCCGGGATCGTACTCCTCCTCAAGCGCCGCCATCAATGGCGACCGAAGGCGGACATGGAGGCGATTCATCATGCCCTGAATTAGATGCTCGGTCACGTTGAACCGATGTTCCACCAGCATGTTGTCAGTGGCGCCGAGCAGCACGCCGTTCAGCCAATAGGCGGCCAAACAATCCACGCCGTGAAAAACCATTTCCACTTTCCCCGAGTGGAGTGTATCGGCGACGAAGAACTCTTTTTCGTACCACCACTCGTTTAACTCCAGATCGCGCAGTTGGCGTACTCCGTCGCCAATCAGGGGATCTGCCAGTTTTCCCGCGGATAGCAGATCCAGTTCCACATTTCCGGGTACTGTCGCGGGAACCGACTCCATACCGCTCTGTGTAAGATCGCTCGGATGTCCAATCGAACTCCTGTCCTGACGCGAATAGTACAATTTCCATTCTCCGTTTAGCCCCTCAACCCGCACAAGATCCTACCCCCATTTCCAGCGACTTCACATAAAGACGCCATGCACTCTATGCTGTCACGCTAAAATTTCACGGCTCCAGCCGTGATGCCTTGCATGAACATGCGCATAGTCAACAGGAACATGATAAGAATGGGAATGGATGCGATGGTATAACCGGCAAACATGGGACCATACGAAGTATTGGCGAGAAACTCCCCTTGAAACTGCACCAGACCGACGGTAAGGGTCATCTTGTTCGGGGAAGTCAGGACTAGAAGCGGCAGAATATAATCGCTCCAAATTCCCATGACATTCATGATAGCCAGTGTGCCGATGGTCGCCTTGGTCAGCGGCAATGCGATATATAGAAATGCCTTGAACTCCGAACAACCATCCATGCGCGCCGATTCAAACAACTCTTCAGGCAGATTGGCCATCATCTGGCGAAGAACGAAAATGGTGAATGCCTGCCCTCCCGCCGCGTAAACCAAGACCAATCCGAACCGGTGGTTCAACAGACCGAATTTCTCGATTTCCAGAAATAACGGAATCAGCGTCAGAGCGCCAGGAATCATCATCAACGCGACCATGGCCATGTACAAAAATCCTTTGCCGCGAAAGCGCAGGCGAGCGAAAGCGTAGGCGGTGATGGACGTGGTCACCACAATGATCACCACGCTGACCAACGTAATGACCGCTGAATTGATGACATATGGTTCGACCGCCGCCCAAGCCGCCGCATAGTTGCCCCAATCAAACGGGAACGAGATCCCCAGGGAATTTGAAAAAAACTGTGGATTCGACTTGAGAGAGGTAGCCAGCATATAGTAAAACGGAAACAAGGACAGGGCGACCAACACAATTAAAACCACATGACTTGCCAAGTCGCGTTTGATAATTTTCCACGTCAATCAGCCCACCCCCATACTGTCAGTTGACAAACTCCTCGCTTGGGCGTATGAACTTGTTCTGAGCCCATGTCAGTACCAGGACCATCACAAAAATAATCATCGCAATGGCTAATCCCAGCGACATTTGGTTATTCTGAAACGCGTCAAAGTACATCATCAACGCCGGCATATACGTTGCATACCCAGGTCCACCGTTGGTCAATACGAGCGGCCCCATCACGTTTTGCAACAGTCCAATGACAGTCAGAATCATCAGGAGCTTGGTCTGTCCCAAAAGCAGCGGAAACTCGATTTTGAAGAAGCGCGACAGCGCGGAACAGCCGTCAAGAGTGGCGGCTTCAAACACTGACTCGGATACATGCTGCAAACCCGCGTAAAAAATCAGTAGATTGAAGGGAATGACAAACGGCAAACCCACCAACATCAGAGCGATCAATGCAAGATTTGGATCCCCCAACCAATCGGGTGTAAGCGACGTGAAGCCGAGATGGTGTATCAGTGAATTGATGACCCCCAGATTGGGGTCGTAGAGAAAGCTCCAAATCATCAAGAGTACAACGCCGGGCACCACCATCGGTATGACGAACAGCACTCGATAGACGTATTGCGCCCGAGAGCTGCGCAAGTGAAAGATGAGCGAGGCGGTGACCAACGGCACCGCGAGATCCACGAAGAGCTTGAAAAGCCCCCACAACAAGAGGTGCCACATCGACAACCAGAAGATCGGATCCGACAATACCTGCTGATAGTTCGCCAGACCCGAATACTGCGGCGGATTGAACCCATCCCACGTGGTAAATGAATACACGATCGCGACAATCACCGGGAAATATGAAAAAGTGAGCATCAGAGTAAATGATGGTGCAATCAGGCCATAAGCGACTGGGGAATGGCGGGGAATTTTCCCGGTCTTTCGGCTCTGCAACATCCGTTCCATCATGCCTTGTATTCCCTCCATCCTCGTACGAGCCGTGCAACTCCATGGCCTTGGGATACTATAAAAGCAAAGCCGCAGTCAACCGGCGCCTCGGCGCCAACGCTTCGAAACCCCGGACGACTGCGGCGTCTCCATCCGATTGCACTCGACACAACGAACGTCGCCAAGAGATAACGCCGCGCAATCTGATTTTTTATCGAATTCCCCACTGGGACAGGTTCCAGTGATTCTGAGCAATCAACTGATCGGCCGCCGCGACCATTTGCTGTTCACACGCGGCTTCAAAACTGGCCAGCGACATCTGTCCCCCAATCCAACTTTGATAGGCGCGGTAGATGGCATCTTCTTCATTTTGAGTGAGATCCATGCCGCCGTCTATAAAGTTGGTGGGTGCCTGTGTCTGTCGATATAAACCCTTCATATCCGGCAATGGATTGGCGCCAATCACAGTCGGCACAAAGCCAGCTTGTTCGTTGACCATCATAGAATCATGGGCAGGGGTAGACAGGAACTGCAGCCAATTGATTACCGCCTTCATCTTGGCCGGCGTCATCGAGGAATCGGCCCTCGGTGTCGAAACCGAGTAATTGAAGCCTCCGCCGAAGGGACCGCCGAGACCCGGATAGACGGTGTTGGTCGCATACTTGCTGGTCTGTTTGGTCAACAAAGGAATCTTGAAGGTGCCCCACTGAAATGGCGGATTCTGCTGGATGATGGTGGGCGCTGAATAACTCCCATCAAGCCAGATCCCCACATTCCCCTGCAGGAACGCCTGAAACGGGGCGACACCGTTGTTGTCGTTGGCCTCCACATTCGGTTGCCAGTACTTAGCAAGCGTTTGAACGATGGGCCACATCGCCTTCCAGCGGGGATTCGGCGTGCCGATGACACCTTTCTTGATGGCGATCACATAGTCCTCTTGGCTGATCTGAGCCTGTTTGGTATACCGCAATTGGTTGAATTGATTGGCGAAGAAATTCGAGTAAAAAATGCGCGGCAACCAGCCCAGGTTCCTCATTTCTCCGTTATAACCGCCAGCCACGTCCCATTCCATCGGTACGTCGCCGATTGCCTTGATCTTGGCCAAGTCGGTCATCATTTGTGACCAGGTCGTCGGCGTCGCTGTAATGCCCGCTTTCTTGAAAACATCCTTGTTGTAGTACATGGCAACCCCGACATAGTCACCGTTGATGACATATTGCCCGCCATCCGGGGATACATACTGCGCCGTAATACTCGGTTGAAACTCTGTGGACCATTTCTTCCCGCCCAAGTACGGATCCGGTTGCTGCAGATACGG